>DATKVX010000135.1 GCA_035529855.1 bacterium | reverse complement strand
ATTACGGACGACCCCCTGGGGTACGCCCGGGAGGACGAGTGGGCCGCCGCGGCGGCCGAATACGGCTGGCTCGTCCTCTACCCGTTCGGCCAGGAGGGGGCGACGTGGTGGGACGACGTCGGCATGGCGAACATCCGCAACCTGGTCCGCACCGTGAAGCGCGAGTACAACGTCGACGACGACCGCGTATATATGGGGGGCTTCTCGGACGGCGGCTCCGCGGCGTTCTGTTGGGCCATGCTCGAGCCCACCGACTTCGCCGGCTTCGTGGCGCTCAACGGCCACATGGGCGTGGGCAGCCTCGACGGCGACCTCGACACCTACGCGCCGAATTTCCGCAACGCGCCCGTCTACACCGTCACCACTTTCGACGACGCGCTGTATCCCTCCGCCAAGATGCGCGCGACGATAGCGATGCCGCAGCGGGCCGGCGGCGACGTCTTCTACCGCGAGCTCGCGGGGACGCACAGCTTCGACTACGCCGACGCCGAAATACCGCTCATCGCGCGCTGGCTGGCGCGGCACCCCCGCGACCCCCACCCGGCCGAGGTAGTGTGGGAGGCCGCCACCGCCGAATTCGGCCGGTGCCGCTGGTTCAAAATCGACGAGGTAACGCGGGACGAGGCCGCCGACTGGCATGACGACTACAACGTCGCGCTGGTGGACGAGCGCATCACCGTCGGCTTCATACCGGCCGACGGCGAGGGTCCCGGCGTCACGATCGCGAAGGTAATCGACGACTCGGCCGCGGCCGAGATGGGCCTCGAAGAGGGCGACGTCATCGTCGGCATCGGCGACAACGTCGTGGCCGACATGGACGACGTCAACGCCTGGAAGGAGACCGTCGCGCGCGGCGACGCCTTCACGCTCCGCGTAACGCGCAGCGGCGACGACGTAACGCTCACGGGCCGCATCCCGCCGCCGGAGAATTATTTCATATTCAAACGGGCGCGGCCTTCGGCTCGAGCAAACGTGACCTTCGGCGGCAACCGCGTCGACGTCCTCGCGTCCCGCCTCGGCGCCTTCACCATATACGTCCACCCGGATATGTTTAACGTAGACGAGAACGTCGTAATAACGGTCGACGGCGTCACGGCCTTCGACGCGAAGGTCAAGCCGGACGTGGCGTTCATGCTGAAAAATTTTCTCGCCCACCGCGACCGGAAGACGCTGTACGTCGCGGCGGTGGAGGTGGAGCTATAGGAAGAATTTAATACTTGTATTTTTTCGTTGGCGTGGCATAATACTAACGACAGCGAAGGAACGATGCTACATATCGCTCCAGGCATGACATGAGCGTTTTCAGGATATCGTAGTTTTAAGCGGGGATACATTATCCAAGGAGGTGGGTACGATGAAGAAGGTTTTGGCGTGGTTTCTTTGCGCGGCGACCGCCCTGGCCGCGTCCGCCGGCGCGGAGCTGATGACGATCGGCTCGCAAGGCCGTGTCGTAGGGTACCCGTTCCGCGGGAACGCGGGCGTTGACGCCGTGAGGTGCCAAGATTTGGTTTTGGCCACCGAATTATGGCCTTGGGACGCCGCTCGGGTCAACTACATTATGAAGTGGGAATGGTACGCGGCCCCCACCGTATCCCCGGGAACGTTCAACAACTTCACTATTAAAATCTGCCGTACGACCCGCACGACGCTAACCACCGATTTTAACGCTAACTACGCCGGCCAAACGCCGATAATGGTTTACAGCCGGCGTTCCCAACCTATCAACGCGGAACCCGGCAAATGGTTCGGCTTCGACTTTGATTCGCAGTTCAATTACGGCTTTGGTTACAACGTTATCGTCGAGGTCGAGTGGAGCGGCGACAACGGCGGCTACGCCTACACCTACCGCAGCGCCGCCACGGCGCGGTGCGTCTTCAACTACAACGGCGGGACGCCCGTTGTACACGACTACGTCCACTACATGCGCGTCACGATAGAATTCATCCCCGGCGTTGAGCCGACGTCGCTGGGACGCGTAAGAGCGCTGTACTTATAGCGGGGTACGCAGAACCGACGCTCGAGCCGCGGCGGGAAGCAA
>DATKVX010000134.1 GCA_035529855.1 bacterium | reverse complement strand
GACCTCGAAGTCGTTCTCCTCGTCGGGCCCCAGGCGGTGGCGCCGCCGCATGAGGTTCGTCACCTCGTCTATGGCCTGCCCCTCCAGCTCCGGCGACCTGGGCCGGCCTATTATCGCCAGGCCGTGCGCGATGCCGCGCGTCCCGAACATCTTCTCGAAGGTCGTTATGGGGACGATGACGCTGTTGTCGCGGCTTTGGCCGAAGACGGAGCCCATGGGGTACGCGTCGCCGACGACGGTAAAGGCGTGGCCGCCGACTTTGACGCGCTCCCCCACGCCTGAGCTCGAGCCGAAGAGCTTGTCGGCGACCTCGTAGGCCACCCCCGTAACCTGGCGCGAGTGGTCGACCTCGGCGTTCGTTATGAAGCGGCCCCGCCGGACCTTGAGGCCCTCCATCTGCTGGAACTCCTCCGACGTGCCGATGACGATGACGCCCTTGACCTTCTTCTCGCGGAACGATACCTCTTTAATCGCCACGTTGCGGGGCGCGGTGTAATCCACCGAGGGGCAGCTCGCGCTTATGGCCGCGGCGTCGGCGACCGTCAGGTCGGGCCTTTTCTGCCCCTCGTACCAGTCCTCCCAATCGGTGGTGATGAAGTTCATCCGCATTACGAAGAAGGTGTCGGTCCCGGCGGTGGCGAAGACGTTGGTGACGTAGCTGCGCAGGCCGACGATGAGCGAGATGAGGCCGACGACGGTGGTGACGCCGATGAAGACGCCCAGCACCGTCAGAAGCGAGCGCATCTTGTTGGCCCACAGCGACCGCGCGGCGAGCGCGAAGGCCTCGCGCAGATGCGCCCGAAAGACGACGAAACGTTCGCGGGAGAATTTCATAAGCCGTACCATATCCATTATAACTTATATACGTATCGAACCCAAGGGAATGTTGCTTCATTTCTCGAAGCGGCGGACTTAAAATCCGCCGCTCCTTTCGCAAGGGGTAACGGCAGCCTTTTTGCCTGCCGCTCGGCTTTTTACTTCCGCCAGCGGCCGTGAAATTATATAATATTATAATGAAAATAGACGCCGTACTCGCCGAGCTGCAGCTCACCAAGGGCGACGCCATCCGCCACGTCGAGCACGTCCCGGCGCGCGAGGCGCGCTACGCCGAGCTCGAGCCGCCGCTGGCCCCGCCCCTCGCCGAGGCGCTGCGCCACCAGGGCATAACGCAGCTATACAGCCACCAGGCCGAGTACGTCGCCGCGGCCCGGGCGGGCCAAAACGTCGTCGCCGTAACGCCCACCGCCTCCGGCAAGACGTACTGCTTCCTCTTGCCGGTGCTCGAGCGCTTCTACGACGAGGGCGGCGGCGCCGCGCTCTTCCTTTACCCCACCAAGGCGCTGAGCCAGGACCAGCTCCGCAACCTGAACCGCTTCCTGGCGCTCGCGCCGCCGGTGGCCGCGCGCGTCGCGCCCGGCGTCTACGACGGCGACACGCCCGCGGCCGCGCGCCGCAAGCTCCGCGACGCCGCCAACCTCCTCATCACCAACCCGGACATGCTCCACACCGGCATCCTCCCCCACCACGCGCGGTGGGGCCGCTTCTTCTCGTCGCTGCGCTACGTCGTCGTCGACGAGCTACACGCCTACCGCGGCATCTTCGGCTCCCACGTTGCGAACGTCCTGCGGCGGCTGCGGCGCATCGCCGCCCACTACGGCGCGGCGCCGCAGTTCCTCTTGACCTCCGCCACCATCGCCAACCCCAAGGAGCACGCCGAGCGGCTGGTGGGCGACGACGTGACGTTGATAGACGAGTCCGGCGCGCCGCAGGGCGACCGGTACTTCGTCATCCTGAACCCGCCGCTCTCGGACCGGGGCCTGGGCCTCCGGCGCTCCGCCAACGTCGAGGCGTCGGAGATATTGCAGGCGCTGGTGAAGGAGGGGGTCCAGTCGGTGACCTTCGCCCGGGCGCGCGTCGTCGCCGAGCTCATATACAAGTACGCCCGCGAGGCGCTGGGGCCCAAGTACGACGACAAGCTGCGCAGCTACCGCGGCGGCTACCTCCCCGAGGAGCGGCGCGAGATCGAGAAGCAGCTCTTCGGCGGCCGGCTGCTGGCCGTAACCGCCACTAATGCCCTGGAGCTCGGCATCGACGTCGGCGGAATGGACGCCGCGGTCGTCGTCGGCTTCCCCGGCTCCATCGCGTCGCTGCTGCAGCAGTCGGGCCGCGCGGGGCGGCGCGCCGACGCGTCGCTCGCGGTCCTGGTGGCCTACGACGACCCGGTGGACCAATACCTCGCCCGCCACCCGCAGTACGTCTTCGGCCGTTCGCCCGAGGCCGCCATCGTCGACCCCGAGAACGTCTACATCCTATCGGGCCACCTGCGCTGCGCCGCGGCCGAGCTGCCGCTCACCGCCGACGATTTGGCGTCCTTCGGCTCGAGCGCCCCCGGCGTGGCCGAGGTCGTCGCGGACGAGGGCGACATGGCCGCCAAGGACGGCAAGTACTGGTGGCTCTCGAGCGACTACCCCGCGGCGGACGTGAACCTCCGCTCCTCGTCGGATAATACCGTGACCATCGTCGACGCCAAGGGAGAGAACGCCGTCATCGGCACGCTGGACTACGAGAGCGCGCTGGAGCAGCTCTACCCGGAGGCCATATATCTGCAGCAGGGCGAGACGTACTTCGTGCGCGAGCTGGACTTGGGCCAGAAGGTCGCGTTCGTGGAGCGGCGCGACGTCGATTACTACACGCAGGCCATGGTGGAGGCGACGCTGCGCGTCCTCAAGACGCTGGAGTCGCACGAGAACGCCGCAGGCGCCTTCGGCCTGGCGGAGGCGCTCGTAACGTGGCGGACGATAGGATTCAAGAAGATAAAGTTCTACTCGCTGGAGTCCATCGGCTGGTCGCCGCTGGAGCTGCCGGCGGTGGAGCTCCCGACGGTGGCGGTCTACGTCGCGCCCGGGCCGGAGGTACTGAGCGACGTCTCGCGGATGGGATATAACCCGCTCGCGGGGTTGGTCGGCCTGAAGAACGTGCTGCAGGCCGTGATCCCGCTATTCGCGATGTGCGACCCGCGCGACCTGCGCGGCGTGGTAGACTCGTCGAACCTGGGCACGCCGGCGGCGTTCATATACGACGTTTACCCCGGCGGCCTGGGCTACGCCGAGCACGCCTACCGCCGCCTGGACGAAGTCCTCCGGAGCTGCGAAGAGCTCATCGCCGGCTGCGAGTGCGAGAACGGCTGCCCGAGCTGCGTGGGCGTCGCGACCTTCACCCCCAACCAGGTCCGCGACCCGGACCTGCGCCGCGGCCACTACCTTCCGCACAAGGGGGCCGCCCTCGCGCTGGTCCGCGCGCTGTTGACGTGAGCGATTTTAAATCTTATTATCTACCCTGGGCGGCGTGGGTCGCCGTGCTGGTATTCTTCGCGCTCGTCGCGCTGCCGGAGGCGCCGCAGCCCCGCGCCCTCAACATAGACAAAGTGCGACACGCCGCGGCCTACGCGCTGCTGGGCGCGCTCGCCGCCCGGGCCATAGCGGGAGCGGCGCGCCGCGGCGGAACGTTCGCCTTCGTCGTCGCCTTCTTCACCGTACTCCTGGTCGGTACGGGGACGGAAATTCTCCAGGCTTTCGTCCCGGGCCGCAGCGCCGACATCGTCGACCTGGGCGCGGACCTGGCGGGCGGGATATTCGGCGCGTCGGCGTATCTGTGGGCGTTCGCGGGCCGCCCCGCCGAAACGGACGACGGAATTTGATAAGACACACCTTCAGGATACTGAACGGCGTGGGGCCCCACACCGAGCGCCGCATCCGGCGCGAGGGGATCTCGAGCTGGGACGACTTCCTGGCGCGCGGCGGCGTAACGTTCACTTCGGCGTGGCGCAACGAGCTGTGGGCCGGGGAGTTGGTGCGGTGGCGCGACGCGCTGGGCCGGCGCGACGAAAAATTCTTCCACCACCGTTTGTCACGGAACGAGCACTGGCGGTTGTTCGACGCCTTCGGCGACGGCGTGGCCTGCCTGGACATCGAGACCACGGGCCAGGCGCCGCCCTACGACGAGACGACGGTGGTCGGCGTCTACCGGCCCGGGCGGGGCCTGACCCAACTCGTCGCCGGCCGCGACCTCTCCGGCGACGCCGTGGACGCCGCGTTGGAGGGGGTCAAACTCCTCGTCACGTTCTTCGGCGCGAACTTCGACGTACCGTTCCTCAAACGCGAGTTCTCGTACCTGCGACTCGAGTTCCCCCACTTCGACATCTGCTTCGCGGCGAAGCGGCTCGGCGTCAAGGGCGGCCTCAAAAAGGTCGAGAAGCAGTTCGGCATCGCCCGCGACGGCGACGTCGACGGCCTCGACGGCTACGACGCCGTAAAGCTCTGGCAGGCCCACTGCCGCGGGAAGCGCGGCGCGCTCGAGCGCCTGCTGCGCTACAACGCCGCCGACACTAAAAACCTCATACCCCTCGGCGCCATTATATACGAACGCCTCTGCGCCCAGGAAAACGATTCCAACTCAAAGGTAACGCCAACGTAGGAGGACCGAATTGAGATACGCGATAGTGTTACTGGCCGCGGCCGCGGTTCTAGCTGCCGCGTTCGGCGCCGGCGGCTGCCGCGGTTGCGCGAAGACCGCCGACCTCGACGTCATCCCCGGAATGAAGGACTCGGGCATCCCGGACCCCCACGCCGTCAAAGAACACGAGAAAGAGCTCCAGCAGCTCAACAAGGATATCGAAGCCTTGACGAAGGAAATGGCGACGATCGCGATGGACCCGAACATGAGCCCGGCGGAGAAAGAACGGCGCGCGGAGGAAATAGGGAAGGAGATGGAAATAAAGGGCGAGCGTCTGAAGGAAATCGCCGAGGACATCTCGAACCGCGACCTGTAATCGCGCTCGCGAAGCTACTCCGGAATCATCATCCCAGGCCGAATACCGCCCGGCAACCCGGGCGGTTCGCCTTGTTGGCCTTTACCGCGACGGCGGTTTGGGGTATAATCCTCCGCCCCCTACGGTGCCGTCAGGCGTTACCAACTAACGGCTCAGGCGGGCGTCGGGCGTTCAGGTGCGGTCAGGTGTTACCACCTGACCGCAAGGGGCGCGTCGGGTGGTAACACCCGACGCCACGAGATAGGGACGGACCGGGCGTCGGATGGTAACATCCAACGCCAACCGAGCCGCGCGGTGGCGTCAGTTGTTACCAACTGACGCCGGAAGGGGAGTTGATGGGGTTACGTAGCCGGTCGAAACTACCTCGGGGCGGTGGCGTGTTTTTCGTTACGACCTCTTTTAATAATCGTAAAATTATATTGCGTAACGAAAAATACTACGGGATTATAATCACGTCGCTGGAACACGTAAAGGCCAAATATGGGTTCGAACTCTGGGCTTATGTATTAATGCCGTCACATCTTCATCTCATAATTAGCCTTTCCGCAGGAAAACAAATTATCCGCCGCGACGCGAGACTTTAAAAAGTTTACCGCTTACAAACTCCGTAAACTACTCGAATCGGAAGGGTACGTAGAGGTATTGGAGGAGTTAAGGAATCCCGACGGGAGAACTAGCCAATTCCAAATATGGGAACCACGATTCGACGACGTTGTTATCTTCACGCCGCGGGTTTTAAAAAGAAAAATAGACTATATTCACGTTAACCCCGTCCGGGCCGGCCTTTGCGCCCAACCTTGCGATTGGCCTTATTTCAGCGCACGTGATTACGCAGGCGAGAGTTCGCTTTTAAGCGTCGATAGGTTTTCTTTTGGTTAAACTTTTACTTTACCGTCAGGCTTACCGTGCCTTAAAGAATTACGCGTGCCGTCAGGCGTTACCACCTGACGGCCGGGCGTTGCGTCGGGTGGTAACACCCGACGCCAC
>DATKVX010000133.1 GCA_035529855.1 bacterium | reverse complement strand
TCATCGTAGGTTCCCCGCTAACAACCCCAATACCATTTCCGCAATTTTGGGGGCGAGAGGATTTGAACCTCCGGCCTTCTGCTCCCAAAGCAAATGGCCGGGGGTACAGCGGGGCGGAGGTGGCGCCGTGACCCGCGCTCGGAGCCACGAAAGCGTGGCCAACAACGGCCAACGGGTAGAATCGACGCACAGAGGCAAACCGGCCCCCAATACCGCCCAGGGCCTCAAGCCCGTTAAAACGGCCGTAATGCCGCGCGTCCGTCATCGCCCCGTTGAACATTCCACAGCCCCCATCCTCGCCGCTTGCCGCGCGCGGTTCGATGAAAGCGGCCTCTCCATAGGCGACGTCGCCCGTGCGACGGCTTTGGATAAAGCGGATTTAAGTCGCGCTCTAAATCTACGGGAGGAGCCGACGCCGCGGACACTCGGGCGTCTCTGCGAGTACTTCAACGTCGCTTCCGGCGCGGACCTCAACCGCGCCGAGCGTAAATACACACTCCTAATCGAGATCCGCGCCGCGGCCGAGCGCCAGGCGGACCTTTTGGGCGCTCTCGCGGCCCTCGCGGCCGGCGACGACCCGCCGGGGATATAGGAATGGAGGCCATATGAAAATAGAAGTCGAATTGAGCGACGAAGATGTCGCGGCGCGATTATTGGATAAGAGATTAAAAGTTAACGCACGCCATATCATTGAATCGGCCGGGGCTGAACCGAAAGATTTTATCCGCGTTCTTCATTCGGAGCGATTCGGATTAAGCATAACCGCCGAAAAATTTGCGGAATGGTACAACGACGAAAGCTAACAGATCCGCCGGGGTTATGAGGAGGCAATCATGGACGACTTCCAACGAAAGCTGAATATTAAACTACTCGATCGCTTCGCCGAGATGCTGGTCGAGGTCGAGTTGCGGCCGACGGAAAAAGCCCTCGCCGAGTTCTGGAAAATCTGGAACGCTATCAACGGCGCGGCGTCCCGGCTTGGCCTCCCGCACGACGAGGCGACGGCCGTGCGGCGGCCGTCGCCCGTAGCTATCGAAGATTTTTTAACGCGCGTCGTCGCCGAGGGTTCGGAGCGCGGCGGCGAGTTGACGCTTTAGGAGGAACGATGCTTAACGGTAATTACCCGGACGGCGTAACGGGAAACGAGCCGGAGTTAAACGACACGACCAGCTATTGCCCGAAGTGTCAGGGGGAGCTTAACGAGGACCTGGACTGCCCGGGTTGTGGGTACTCAACGCCGCGGTGCCCGGCGTGTGATGCGCCTGGCGGCGCCCTGGTAAACGGAAGGACAACGTGTTGCGGCGCGACGTCGCGCGATATCCGATATCTTTTATGCGACGACTAAAACGCCAACGCTGGCGGCGAAAGGGGAAGAGATGAGTGAGACAAAAAAAGGTCAATGTGAGTACCACTACGGCAAAGAAGTATCGGGGTTGCGGCTGGTAAAATTAGCCGCCGCCCCGGGCGTATGGCAAGCGCCGATGTGGATTTGTCCCGAGTGCCGCAAACAACTCCGCGGCTGTTTTAAATACGCGGGAAAAGAGGCGCCGAAATGACCGAATACGCAAACGAAGAACCCGTGGCCGAAATCGACGGTCACTCCGTGCGCGCGGCCGACCTCGCCGAACAGTACAAAGGCCCGGCCGTCGTGAAGCTCAGCCATACCACAATCGAAACGGCATTGGCTTGTCCAAGACGTTATCGTTACCGCTACATCGACCAGCTCGAGCCGGTCTCGACGCCGGCGGCGTTCGCCTTCGGCCGGGCCGTCCACGCCGCCATCGCCGCCGCCTACGGCCGCCAAAAGACGCCGATGACCGCGGAGGAGGTAGCCGGCGTCTTCGCCGTACACTTCGCCGCGGCTAACCGCGACGGCATCACCTTCAAGGAAGGCGAGACATTCGGGGACCGCGTCGAGAAGAAAAAATCCCGCAAGAAAAACGCTCCCGACGTAGAAGTCTTAGTCCCGGGCCTCCTGTCCCAAGGCCGCACGCTCGTCTCGCTGTGGTATCAGCGACACCGCGACGAAGTGCTGGCCGCGACGGTTATCGGTTGCGAGGTCTTCCTGAGACACGACATCGACGTCGGCCTCGTCCTGCAGGGCTTCGCCGACATCATCGAGGAGCGCGACGGCAAACTATATGTGGGCGATCATAAAACGGCCGCGGGTTGGGGCCCAAGCGACGAAATCGCCGCAGCACAATCGCCGCAACTTACCGCCTACGCCTACCTCTGCTGGAAGAAGTACGACCGCCTCCCCGACGGATTATATTTGACGGTGTTAAAGAAAACAAAAGTACCCGACGCCTTCCGCTATTACGCGCCGGCGCGGACGCTCGACGACGTGCGCGCCTTCGAGGA
>DATKVX010000132.1 GCA_035529855.1 bacterium | reverse complement strand
CCCGCGGCGCCGCCGTAGATCGCGCCGCCGCCGCCGAAGCCCAACATCAGCTCCGGCCCCAGGCATACGTACTGCGAAAGCATGAAGTCGTACTCGCCCTGGACGTAGCCTTCGGTGAGGCCGCCCGCGCCGATGCCCACGGATAAACCGGATAACCCGGAGGGCAGCGCTATCGCGGCGGAGACGGAACAAACTGCCAGCAGCGTGGTTAATACGTTTTTACGCATGTATTACCTCCGAGCATTTAGAAGATTAGGCCCTATTTATCGTTGAGTATAATAAAAAATTTATAAGGTCGGCGCCATAATTTTTTAAACGCGGCCTCTCAACCGATATCTACGTAATAGAACTTAAACCCCCATAGTTTTCTTGAGGGCCTCTCCCGCCTTCGCCAGCGCCTCCGGCAGGCCCTCGGCCGTCTTGGCGCCGGCCTGGGCGAAGTCCGCCTTGCCGCCGCCGCCGCCGCCGATGACCTTCGCGACCTCGCGTACGAGGTTGCCGGCGTGTGCGCCCGCTTTGACGGCTTTCTCGCCGGCGCCGGCGTAGAACGTGGCCTTGCCGCCCTCGTCGGTCGCGAAGACGGCGACGACGTCCGGATGGGCTGCTATAAGCGAGGAGGCCGCCTCCTTGACGGCGTCGGCCGCGGCGCCCGCGAGCAACCCCGTCACCAGCCGCACCGGCCCGACCTCAACCGCGCCCGCGAGTAATTCGGTCGCTCGAGCCGAGGCTTCCTTGGACGTGTATTGCCGCAACCTCTTCTCCAACTCGCGCCGGTCGTCGAGCGCGCCCCGGACCCGCGACGGCAAGTCCTCCCAGCCGGTCTTTATGACCCGGCCGGCGTCGTCGAGGATGCGGCGCATCCTCTGCGCGTACGCCAGCGCGGCCTCGCCCGCCACGGCCTCGATGCGGCGGACGCCGGCGGCGATGGCCTCCTCCCTGACGACGTAGAACGGCCCCACTTCGCCGGTGTTGCACAGGTGGGTGCCGCCGCACAGCTCGAGGCTCATCTCCTCGCCCTCGCCGCCGATGCACACGACGCGGCCGCGCTCGCCGTACTTCTCGCCGAAGAGCGCCATCGCGCCCCGGGCCTTGGCCTCCTCCACCTCCATGTCGGTCCACCACACCGGCAGGTTGGCGACGACGTTCCGCTGGACGCGCCTCTCGACCTCCTCGATCTCCTCGGCTTCCAACCCCCGGCTCGAGGCGTAGTCGAAGCGCAGGTACGCCGGGCCGACGAACGAGCCGGCCTGCGTCGCGCCCTCGCCCAGTACCTCGCGCAGCGCCGCGTGCAGGAGGTGCGTCGCGGTGTGGTGCCGGGCGACGGCGAGGCGCCGGCCGCGGTCGACGGCGGCCGCGGTCTTTTGCCCTTCTTTCAGAACGCCCTCTTTGACCTCGCCGAAGTGGAGATACTGGCCCTGGGCGGCCTTCGTCGTCTCCTCGACGTCGAACTTGACGCCCTCGGCCGTCAGAAGGCCTGCGTCGCCCACCTGGCCCCCCGCCTCGGCGTAGAACGGAGACAGGTTCAGCGCGACGACGGCGCGGGTTCCCTCCTGCGCTCCTTTGAGGCGGCCCTCTTTCGTGACGACGGCGAGGACCTCCGCCTCTCGCGATAAGTCCTCGTAGCCGACGAAGGTCGTCGCCGGGACGTCGTCCAGGTTGCCCGCGAGGGGGAACTCCTCGGCGCCGGCCGCGGCGGCCCGGGAGCGGTGGCGCTGCGCCGTCATCGCCTCCTCGAAACCGGCCTCGTCCACCTCCACGCCTTCCCATTCGGCGACCTCGGCCGTTACCTCGAGCGGCAGGCCGTAGGTGTCGTAGAGCGTGAAGGCCGTCTCCCCCGCCAGAATTCCGCCCTTCTTTATGGCGGCCAGTTTGCCCCGCAGGCGGTCCATACCGCGCGCGAGCGTGGAGAGGTAATTCTCCTCCTCGCCTTTTACGACGCCCTCGACGAAGGTCCGCTGTTGGCGCAGCTGCGGGTAAACGTCGGCCATAACGTCGACCGCGGGCTCTACCAGGCGGTGGAGCGCCGGCTCCTCCAGACCGAGGAGGTAGGCGTGGAGGAGCGCGCGCCGGAGCAACTTGCGGACGACGTAGCCGCGGCCCTCGTTCGACGGCAGGACGTTCTCGGCAACGGCGAACGTCAGCGCCCGGGCGTGGTCGGCGACGATGTTCATCGACGCCCGGGTGCGGCCGTCGGCGCCGTAATCCTTCTTCAATACCTCCTCGGCCCGTTTGATGATCGGCAGGAAGAGGTCGGTGTGGAAGTTGTCCTCCACCCCCTGGACGGCGAAAGCGAGCCGCTCCAGGCCCATGCCGGTGTCTATCCCTTTATTCTTGAGCGGTAGCCGCGAGCCGTCGGCCTGCTGCTCGAGCTGGGGGAAGACGAGGTTCCAGACCTCGAGGAAGCGGTCGCAGTCGCAGTTGATATGGCAGTCGTCGCGGCCGCAGCCGTAGTCGTCGCCGGCGTAGTAGTGTATCTCGGAGGAGGGGCCGCAGGCGCCCAGCCCTCCCGCCGGCCCCCAGAAGTTGTCCTCGTCGTAGCGGCTGAGGCGTTCGGCGGGGATGCCGACCTCCTCGAGCCAGATGGCGGCGGCCTCGTCGTCGTCGACGTGGACCGTGGCGTACAGCCGCTCGGCGTCGATATTCAAGACGCCGGTCAGGTATTCCCATCCCCAGACGATGGCCTCGCGCTTGAAGTAGTCGCCGAAGGAGAAGTTGCCCAGCATCTCGAAGAGGGTGTGGTGGCGGAGGGTGTGGCCCACGAGCGCGAGGTCGGAGTCCTTGCCGCCGGCGCGCAGGCACGGCTGGCAGCTCGCCGCGCGGGTGAACGCCAGCTCGACGGTCCCGGCGAAGAGGGGCTTGAACTGGACCATGCCGGCGGTGGTGAACAGCAGCGTCGGGTCGCCGGCGGGGACGAGCGGCGCCGGCGCCACGATCTTATGGCCGCGCTGGGCGAAGAAGTCCAGGAACGATTGTCGTAGGGCTTTGGAGTCCATATCGATTATTGGCGGATATAGTTTATAGCGACGTTGGAGAAGACCCTTTCACATATCCTGTTTGCTTTCTCGGACCGCTTCGCCGGACCAAGCGCGAGAGAAGGTTTAAATCCCTCCGGCGCGTCTATATCATTTCCCCAAAGCCGCGAGGAATTCTTCCGGCGTTACGTCCGCTTTTTGAATTAAACTTCTCAGCGTACCTCGGGCGACTTCTCGGTGTTTCGGTACGGACAGCGTCGCGATATGGCCCGGTTTCGTTAAAATTATATGGCTCCCTCGGTGCCGCGCCACTTCCCACCCCAACCTCTCGAAACCTTTCACGGCTTCGTCGGGTTTCAATACCGGTATTTTCGGCACTAAACGTTTACCTCGAGCTCGCGGACCTCGACCGTGAGCGGCATTCCCTTCGCGGCGCGGACCTCGAGACATTCTTTAATTGCTTGTTTAATATTCGACTCGGCCTCTTCCTCCGTCGTCCCTTGGCTTACGCAGCCGGGTATAGCCGGACATTCCGCGATGAAGACGCCGTCTTCGTCCTGATATATCGCTATTAGAATTTTCATAACGCTGACTCCTTTGGGGATAATCTCACATCCCCCACTTGATCTCGCGCACCGTCTCGCGGAACTCGGCTAACCTTTTTAATAAGCCGGTTCGTTATTTCACACCGACGGGCGAGATATTAATATCGAAAAGGTCTTTCAGGCCCGTCCGCCGGCTCACGTCGAGGATTTCAATCCCTAACACCGCGCCGTCGGCGTCCAGGTCTAAAATTATCCCGGGCGAAGTTTCCTCACAACGGTCGAATCGCCCTCCCCGGAATTGGATATAAATCGCGTCAACTTCTCGGTCGTAGCTTATTTTCATGGCAGGATACTACATCCCCCACTTTATCTCGCGCACCAGCTCGCGGAACTCGGCGAATCTCGGTTATGAATAGGTTCCGACCCGCACCCCATCCTCGGCCATACATTCGAGATGAAGGGCGATCGCTTCCTGAATATTCGCGACCGCTTCCTCTTCCGTCTTCCCCTGCGAGATACACCCGGGCAGGGCCGGTACCGTCGCGACGAAGACGCCGTCCTCATCCGGTTCGATGTGGACTTTGAATTTCATATAGCTCGTTTCACATCCCCCACTTGAGCTCGCGCACCAGCTCGCGGAACTCGGCGAGCGTACCTATTTTAAAACCCGAGTTTATTTCGCGCCGACGGCGAGTTGGATATTAATATCCAGCAATTCCTTTATCGGAATACGCTCGCTCACGAATAATAGCTCGATACCGGTAACTTCCCCCGTAGCGTCGAAATCTAATATCAAACCCGGCGCTACTTCTCGCGTCGAGCCGTGTTCGGCCTCGCGGATTTGGATATACATCGCGTCGGCCTCTGTATCGTAAGTTATTTTCACGTAGCGATCTCACATCCCCCACTTGATCTCGCGCACCAGCTCGCGGAACTCGGCCAGCGGGATGCGCCGGGGCCCCTCGGCGAAGCGCGCCAGCTCGAGCTCA
>DATKVX010000131.1 GCA_035529855.1 bacterium | reverse complement strand
TCCCGAAACGCGGCGTAGGCCGCGGCGTCGTCGAACTCGGCCAAGGTGAGGATAAGCTCGGGGTCGGTGGAGGGGCTGGCGACGGAGCGCGACGCGGAGAGGACGCGGGCGTCGCGGCAGCCCTCCAGGCGGCGCTTGGCGGCGGCCTGCTCGTCCAGGATGGTGAGCGCCTGCGCCTCCTTGCCGGGGATTACTTTATATAGAGCGAATTCAACGAGCATCTCGGCCTCCTTTTGCCGTTCGCTTTCTCCTTATAATAAACCTCGGCGGGTTACGAAGCAAGGCTAAATTTTACCCGCCCCAATTGAATCACGCGACCCGCACGCGAACCCCGCCTGTCCCAAAGGCGGGGTTTTTTATTCGCGATATATTACGAGGTTAATCGCCGACCAGCTTCTTGTAGCCCTCGGCGCCGTCGCGTTGTTCCTCGTAGAGTATGACCTTGAACGGCAGCTGGGCGTACGGGCCGCCCCGCACCTCCATGTCTATGCGGCTCGCGTCGCCCGAAATCAGGCAACGCGCCCGGGTGTCCGCCGCGCTCCCCGCGAAAGCCGCGATCGCGACCTTGCTCGTCTTCCCGTCGCGCCTGTATACCGGGCGGAAGAGGCGCAGCGCGCCGTCCGCGTCGAACCACGCCTTCCAAACGGTGTGCTCGCCGCCGTGGCCTTGAGCCAGCGCCTCGACCGCGGCGATCGTGCCGCCCGGGCGGAAGTGCACGCGGTAGTACGGCTCGGCGTCGGTCCGGCTTGCCGTAATTTCGTCGTCCGCGGCGACGGCGGGCCGCGACCAGACCGATACGCCGTCGGCCGCGCCCAGGTCATAAAATTCGGGCGGGAGCTGGACCTTGGGGACTTTGGCCGACGACAACGTACGGTAGTACTTGACCTCCAGGCCGGCGAGGGAAGTGACGGGCCAGCAACCGTCGTACGTGCCCTTGAGCTTCGCCGCGGCCCCCTTGAACCGGGCCATGTCCTCCTGTTCCTTGGTCGTGAACGTCATCGCCGCGGCGATGTGCTCGCTCGAGCCGTGGATGGGGCCGTACCAGTCGGTGGCGAGGTAGTGGTTCATCAGCCAATCCGAATCGAAGACCTGTCCCTGGCGGGCGTACGGCTCCTTCGCGAGCAGCGTCAGCTCGAACCAGTTGAGCTCGCCCAGCTCCGCCGGGGTATAGTCGTGCGCCGGCTGGTAGAGGTGGAGCGCGGCGGCGGCGGCGACCATAAATAAGGTTATGAGTACGGACAACGTAGCCTTCATAAGAACTCCTTTCGGGGCATTATACGTTTAAACGTTACCGAAATAAACCCCTCGCGAAACGGGCGGCTTCACATTTTCCTTGACGCGCGGCCGGGGATGGTATAGAGATGGAGAGGAGGAGGTAAGGCGATGAGACGGATTTTAATAATAACGGGAATCGTGGGTGCTTTGTTGTCGGCGGGGGCGCTTTGCGGCGGCGTAATACTAGCGGCTAAGCTGGGGTTATATCCCGGTTTCGCTGAGCGGGTATCGAATATTATACCCGCACGCTCCGGGAACGAGGCGCCGGCGGCCGGAGGCGACGGTACGGCCGCGTGGGAGATAGAGACCGTCGACCCTGACGCCGACGGGTGCGACGGTGATTGTTCTCTCGCGCTCGACAGTCGGGGCTGGCCGCACATTGCTTACTGGACATACGGAGAAGCACCGTACGTCGCTTATTACGAGGACGGTCCGAGATTCGAATACCCCTCCTTCTACCGGGTGAAGGTGGCGCGCCGTTCGGAAATGGGGTGGCGGGTGGCGCCGCTCGCGCGATTGGTGAGGGAACATAAGTATTTACCAGCCGGGCCTACGGCCCTCGCCTTCGACGCCGAAGGACGCACCCATATCCTGTTCGAGGAGTTCGTTGGGTACGTAGAGATAAAAAAGCGCGCTTGGTCGCGCAATGCCGCGTGGGAGGCCTCCCCGGAAGAACGGATTCCTCAATTCCCGAAAGCCGATCACGCACCGGAGATATACAAATGGGAACCCGGCGCGCCGTTGCCGCTACCCCGCTTGTCGAGGTTGCTCGCGAAACCCGAAGGCGGCGCGGAGGTTATTTTTGAATCTTCCCCGGCCGACGGAACAGAGATAGAAGTGATCGACGCCGTATCGCTACGTAGGACCGACGACTGCCCGATCTACGGCGGCGAGGTTTACGAAACTTGGTATAAAGGCTGCGTTGGAGATTCGGTCGGGTGGGATAGGGCGTGGCTCGGACGGCGCGACTTCCTCGTGGAATTTACCGAAGCCTACGTACCGTTGAGAGAAGGCCCCTCGCCTGTAGCGCCGGCGATAACGCCGGAAGAATATACGAACGAACAATTTAACGATACCGGCCTTAAACCCGCCGTCCCGGCGGGTACGTGGCTTCCCCTAAACGCCGCGTTGAAGGGTTGGTACTGCGTAGGGCACCACGGCGCCGGCGGGTGGTTACCTTCCGCCGCGGGGGGCGTAAGGCTTTACCGTCGGCTTTTCGGATGGGTTTCCGGCGTGGTGCTAGGTAGTTTTAGTTTATTTTTCCCTCTCGAGGGCGATGTGACCACGCTAGTGTTAGAAAATGAAGAGTTCCTCCGTGATTCCCGTTTGAGCCGGGAAGACCCGGTCGTGACGATTACTACGGCCGAGGGCGGAGTTGCTTGCTTCCCTACGTACGCCGGGTCGCGCGGAGCACACGAGGGGTGGACCGATTTCCTAACTGTCCGATTGCCCCGTCCGGTTAAGCGCGACGATATTACGACGATAACCTTCGAGACCGGCGTCCCGGCGCGCCGCTTCAGCATCACCGTCGACCCCCGCCCGGCCTGGGCCGAGTACGACGCGGAGCGGTAAAATAAAAAACCCCGCCTCGTCGAGGCGGGTTTCGTATTCCCCGAAGATAGAATCCCCCTAGTACTCCTCCACCTCTTCGCGGGTGGCGCGGCGGCTTACCTCCAGGCGGTCGACGACCGCGGCGCCGACGCTGTCGCCCCACACGTTAACCGTCGTGCGGCAGCGGTCCAGGAACCAGTCGATGGCGAGGATGGCGCCGATGCCCTCCACCGGCAGGCCCACCGACGTCAGCACGATGACCATCGTTACCAGGCCGGCCTCGGGGATGGCCGCGGCCCCCACCGCCGCCAGCGTCGCCGTGAAGAAGATGACGAGCTGCTGCGCCGGCCCGAGGTGGATGCCGTACGCCTGGGCGATGAAGAGCGCCGCCACCGCCTCGTAGAGCGCCGTCCCGTCCATGTTGACCGTCGCGCCCAGCGGCAGGACGAACGACGCCGCCTCGTTGGAGACCTTGTTGCGCCGCTCGACGGCGCGGAGCGTCATCGGCAGCGTCGCGATGGAGGAGGCGGTGGAGAAAGCGGTGGCGAAGGGCGTGAGCAGGTTGAACGCGTACTTGAACGGGTTGCGCCTCGCCAGCAGGAGCAGCAGCAGCGGCAGGACGACGAAGGCGTGGAGCGCGAGGCCCGCGAGGACCGTGAACGCGTACTTGCCCAGCTTGAACAGCTCGCCCCAGAACGCCTCGCCTCCCCCCGCGGCGCCCAGCTTCGTCGAGACCAGCGCGAAGACGCCCACCGGCGCGAACATCATCACCAGGTAGACGAGCTTCATGACTGCTTCGTTGACGCCGGCGAAGAACTTTATGACCGGTTGGCCCTTCTCGCCCAGCGTCGTCAGGATGCCGCCGAAGACGAGCGCCACGACGATGAGGGGAAGGACGTTGGTCTCGGCCGCGGCCTCGAAGACGTTCTCCGGTATCATGTTGACGATGACGTCGACGACGGTGTACGTCTTCTCCCCCACCATCGACGGCAGCTCCTGCGCCACGGGCGTCACGCCGGCGCCCGGTTTAATCAGGTTGGCGAGGAAGATGCCGATAGCGACGGCGATGCCGGTGGTTACGAAGTAGTAGCCGACGGTCGCGAGGCCGGTCCGGCCCAGCCGCCGGATGTCCCCCAGCGACGCCACCCCCGTGATCATCGACGCCACCACCAGCGGGATTATCATCATCTTGAGGGAGTTGAGGAAGAGGTCGCCCAGGAACTTGACGGCGAGCATCTTCTCGCCGAAGGCCCAACCGCAGACGCCGCCGGCGAGCATGCCGACCATGATGAGCAGCAGGATGATGTGGTGGCCTTTGAGTTTCATATGACGAAAAGGCGGTCGAAAATCGGGAGGCCGCAGGTTCGATTATTAACAGATTGGGGCCGATGCGTCAAGCTTCGTATCGCGGGCGAAAGAGCGAGGGTATTATTCTCGGAGCAGGGGGACGTTCGTAAATAACCCCTCTGTAGTGATGATATAAAAACCCCGCCTATCAGGCGGGGGTTTTGTTGTGCGTTTCAACCTAGGGGCCGCGCGCGGCGCGCGGCCTTCTTCGGTCCGCTACAATAGGCCCTTCAGCAGCTCGCCGTAGTACGCCGCGATGCCGAACCATATCGCCGACGACTTGTCGCGGTCGTTGCGGTTAATGGGGTAGCCTATTTCGGTGGTGAAGCCGATGTCCTTGAAGTTGAAGTCGACGCCGATGAAGAGGTTGTCCTGATAAAGTTCCTGCTTCCCGACGTCCTTGAAGTCGATGCGGCCCGCGAACACGTCGTCCATTAGCGTCATCTGCGGGCCGTAGAACCCTTCGTAGCCGATGTAGGCCTCGGCGATGCGGCTGATGGGCACGCCGCCCACGAGCGAGAGCTTGGGCGCGATGCGCTGGGTGTCGAAGATGTAGTGGAGGAAGAGGATGGGGGCGAAGTCCATACCCTTATCCCGATACTCCGGGACGACGTGCGCCCACCACTTGGCGTGGATGCCGACCGAGTACAGGTTGCCCTGGAGGCCGATGTCGAAGCGTTCGGCGGCGCCGTACGTGACCATCGCGTTGGCGAAGGCGTCGCCGAAGCCGGGCGTCACCTCTTTTCCGCCCGGGCCCAGGACCTTGGCGTTATCTTTTTCGCGGTCGTGGGATTTGACGTAGGCCGGCAGCTCGCCGGCGAGGCGGAGGCGGATCTTGCCGGTGCCGACGGCGCGCGGGCTCATAAAGGTCCCGTACCAGCAGCC
>DATKVX010000130.1 GCA_035529855.1 bacterium | reverse complement strand
CGAAGCCGACGAGCGCGGCATTCAGGACGTCGCCGATGGTCTTGGCGTACGTTACGTGTACTTTGTCGCGGTGTTCCTCTTCGACCTCGAGGATGTCGCTCTCGTTTTCCTCGGGGAACAACACGTTGGGGATGTGGGCGCGGACCGCGGCCAGGAGCTTCTCTTTGACGCCGCCGATGGGCATTAACTTGCCGCGCAGCGTTATCTCGCCCGTCATCGCCAGGTCGTGGCGCACCGGCAGGCCGGACAGGACCGACGCCAGCGCCGTTGCCATCGCGACGCCGGCCGAGGGGCCGTCCTTGGGGGTGGCGCCCGCCGGCACGTGGATGTGGATGTTGTACTTCTCGAAGGCTTCGCCGCCGATGCCCAGTTCTTTGGCGTGGGCCTTGACGTAGGAATACGCGGCGCGGGCCGACTCCTGCATGACGTCGCCCAGCTGGCCCGTCAGGATGAGCTCGCCTTTGCCGGGTATCTTCAAGGCTTCGATGAATAGTATGACGCCGCCTACCGCGGTCCAGGCCATGCCGGTCGCGATGCCGACTTCGTCTTTGCGGCCGGCCGTCTCCGGGTAGAACGGCGGCGCTTTGAGGTAATCGGCCAGGTTCTTCTTCGTGGCGGTGACCTTGCCCGTTTTCTCTTCGACGATTTGCCGCGCCGTCTTGCGGCAGATGGTCGCGATGGCGCGCTCCAGGTTGCGAACGCCGGCCTCTCTCGTGTACCGGTTTATAATCTCCTTTACCGCCGAGTCGGCGATTTTCAAAGACCTTTTTCCCAGGCCGTGTTCGGCCAGCTGCTTCGGGATTAGGAACTGCTTCGCGATGTTTAACTTCTCGGGCAGGGTGTAGCCGGGCAGCCGTATTATCTCCATACGGTCTTTCAGCGCCGGCGGTATGGGGTCGAGGATGTTGCCGGTGGTTATGAACATCACCTTCGACAGGTCGAACGGGAGGTCGAGGTAATGGTCCGAGAACGAGAAGTTCTGTTCGGGGTCGAGGACTTCCAATAATGCGGAGGCGGGGTCGCCGCGGAAATCCATCCCGAGTTTATCCACCTCGTCCAGCATGAAGACCGGGTTGTTGGTGCCGGCCTTCCGGATTCCCTGTATTATCCGGCCCGGCAGCGCGCCGACGTACGTCCGGCGGTGGCCGCGAATTTCGGCCTCGTCGCGCACTCCCCCCAGCGACATCCGAATGAACTTCCGGCCCACGGCCCGGGCGATGGATTTGCCGACCGACGTCTTGCCCACGCCCGGCGGCCCCACGAAGCAGAGTATGGGTCCCTTCATCTCGGCTTTGAGTTTGCGCACCGACAGGTATTCCAGGATGCGCTCCTTCACGTCGGCCAGGTCGTAGTGGTCCTGGTCCAGGACCGCCCGGGCGTGCGCGATGTCGAGGTTGTCGTCGGAGCCCTCGAGCCAGGGGAGGGTCAGGATCCAGTCGAGGTACGTGCGCGCGACGACGTATTCCGCCGCCTGGGGCGGGATGGTCTTAAGGCGGTTGAGCTCGCGCGTCGCCTCCTCGCGGACCTCGTCCGGCAGCGCCTTCTCGAGCAGCTTCTCCTCCAGCTCGTCGATCTCGACGGCGTACTGGTCCTCTTCGCCCAGCTCCTTGCGGATGGCTTTGAGCTGTTGGCGCAGGTAGTAGTCGCGGTGGGCCTTGTCCATTTCGCTCTTGGCTTCGGATTGGATTTTGGAACCCAGCTCGAGCAGGTCCACCTCGCGGTTGAGGATGGAGGTGAGTTTCTCGAGCCGTTCGGTTACGTCCACCGCCTCCAGGATCTCTTGCCGCTCGGCCAGGTCGACGTTGACGTTGGAGGTGACGAAGTCGGCCAGCTTGCCGGGGTCGTCGACGTTCATCGCCGCGACGTACGCGTCTTCCGGCAGGTTGGGCGCAAGCTCGACGACCTTTTGGAAGAGGTTGAGGGCGTTGCGCTGCAGCGCTTCTATCTTGGTGGTTTTCTTTTCCGGGTTTTCGAGGCGTTCGATCTTGGCCTTGAAATAGGGCGTGGTCTGGACGAAACTCTTTACCGCCACCCGCGTTATGCCCTGGACCATTATCCGCGCCGAGCCGTCCGGCATCCGCAGCATCTTGAGGATCATCCCGCCGGTCCCCACGCCGTAGATGTCGTCGGCCTCCGGGTCCTCGGTCTCGGGGTCCTTCTGGGCGACCAGGCCAATAATGCGGTTGCCGCGCACGGCGTCGTCGATGAGCTTGATGCTCGACTTGCGGCCGACGACGAGAGGGACGATCATGAACGGGAAGATGACGGTCCCGCGGAGCGGCAGTATGGGTAGTTCTTCGGGAAGCTCGACCGCCTCGACGTTCTCTTCGTTAGGCAACGTAATGCACCACCTTAGTACGGAGCGGGCCGCGGCCGGGCCCGGCGGTTACCGTTCCTTAAAGTATCTCCACCGTGGTATGAATCGTAACCGGCGTTTCGACTTTGGGGAGGATTACGAAGAGGAAACCGTCGCGATACAGCGCCCGGCATTTGTCGCCGTCTACCGGCCGGGGAAGGTGAATGACGCGCCGGAAGTATCCGTACTCCACCTCGATCTGGTGGTAGTACTCGCATTCCTCGTGGTATTCCTCTTTGCGCATGCCGGTGATGATAACCGTATCCTCGTCCAGCAGCACCTTGACGGCGTCGCGGCTGACGCCGGCGAGGTCCATCCGCACGACGAGGTCGTTCTTGGTCTCGAAGACGTCGGCGTCCGGGATCCAGTGGCGCGGCGCGCCCGACGA
>DATKVX010000129.1 GCA_035529855.1 bacterium | reverse complement strand
CTGAAGGTCGGCCCCTACTCCTTTTGGTGGGCCAGACATTCTTGTCTGGCGTTCCGCCGACCAGAACGTCGGCCCCGACATCAGGGTGCTTCGGCCAGCGAACGTTTTAGCCACCGCGCCGCGGCGACGGTGCCCACTAATAATAATAGGTATGGCGGCCAGGCCGCCGCGGCCGGCGCCTCGCACCGCACCTGCGCGTATACCGGCCAAATATCCAGCATCGCCCGGTCGTCGCCCTTAAGGCCGGGCGGCGGCCGGTCGAGCCAGCGCAGCTCGCCGCCGTGCACGTAGTAGTCGACGGTCCGCGCCGCGGCCAGGCCCGCGTACTTGAAATGCCACAGTATTTGCGAGTACCGCGGGTTGGCTCGCCCCTCCGGCAGCCAGCCGCGGAAATTAACTTTCTTCGCGTCGCCGATTACGTCCACCGCTATGTCGTTCTGCGTGAGCTGGTAGTCGGCCGCGACGGCGACGACGCCGAGCGCTATCCCCCACGCCACGCACGCGGCGAAGAGTATTTTTACCCACCGGCGCCGGCGCGGCGCAAGGACGCCCGCCGCGGCGAGGACGGCCCAGAAAACGTACGCGTAGCGGAGGCCCCACGCCCAGCTCGAGTACGTCGTAAAGAGCACCGCCGCCCCCAGGCCCAACGCCGGGACGATTAAAAATAAAATCCGGCGGCCGTACGACTTAACTAGCGCCGCCGTCGCGCCCACACCGAACGCCGCGAGCGGGCAGTACAATATGACGTTGTGCATGTTGGGCGCCAGGAAATATATCCACAGAAACCGCCCGACGAAGGACAGCGGCCCGCCGCCCCCCAGCGGCTCGAACCGCGCCTTGACGAGGTTGGTGAAGAACGGCAGCGTGTTATACGCGAAGTTGCCCGCGCTGCCGCGGGCGTACCAGTTGTATATAGGTACGCTTGCCGCCACCGCGGCGAAGCCGCCGACGAAGGCCGCGAAATCCCGCCACCGCGAACCCCGCGTTAAAGCGAAGACGAACCACAACGCCGCGGCCGTCGCCGCGAACGCGAGGAGCTCGTAACGGATCGTAAAGGCGAAGCCGAGCGCCAGGCCGGCGCCGACCGGACACTTAACCGAGCGCTTCTCCCAACCTATTATAATCAGCGCCGCCGCGAGCAGGACGAAGAAACCGGCCGCCGGCTCGTTGAAGTCGTACGTCGCGTACGGCAGCAGCGGCGTCGCGACGCCGAAGATGACGGCCGCGGCCGCGGCCTGCCGGGGCGGCCGCTCGAGCCGGCGCGCCAACCAGTACACCAACGCCGCCGAGGCCGCCGCCCACAAGACGTTCCCGAACGACGCCAGCGAGTAGCCGACGTCCCACGCGGCCAACGCCGGGAATATTCTCGTCGCCGCGGCGCCGAGCAGCACGGCGGGTAAAAAACAAAAAAGGCCTCCCAGCGGGAAGTGGATGTAGAGCTCGCCGTTGCGTCCCGCGTAGAAGTACGTGCCGATGCGCGACTCCTTGCCGACCTGGTCGCGGTCGAAGTGCAGCTGGCCGCGCTCAACGACGTTCTCGGCCCACGTGAGCTTAAAGGAGGCGTCGAGGAGGTAGAAGTGCCCCGGCGCGCACAGCGCGTAGAGGCCGACGAAGGTCAAAAAAAGGGCGGCCGCGATCTTCAGGTCCGCCCGCGTCATGATTCGTTAGTACGGCGGTCACTCAATCTTAACGGACACCTCGGGCGAGAACCTACTCAGTACGTTCTTCTCATCGTTCCACGTCTTGTAAAAAGCGGCCACGCGGTAATAGTACGTCTCGCCGACGGCGACGTCGCCGTCGTCGTAGTAAAGCTCCCACGCGGGCGACTTCGCCAGGTCGACGAAATCGTAATTGAAACGCTCGGAGCGTTGAATCAAAAAGCAATCCAACCCGGGCGCGGCCTTATAACTCCACCGCAGCGCGGCCGCGCCGCCCCCGGTTTCCGCCGTCACGTTGTACGGCGCCGGCGGCCCGCCGTCGTCGGCGCACCCCAGCAATCCGAACAAAGACACCGTAAAAACTACGCCGATTTTCATAGCAGCTCAGAAACGTACTTTGAAGACGACGAGGAACAAGACCATCAACAAGAGAAACATCACGTATATAGTGATGCGGAGCCACATGTTCATCGTGCGCGCGCGCCGGCTCCGGCGCTCGTCTTCGACGTAACCCTCCTCCACCATTTGGACCCGTCGCTCCAACGCGTCCAGCCGCTGCTCGAGCTCGTTCGATTTATCGTCCGGCATATCTCCTCCGTTTACGAATCGGCGCCGGCCGGAAAGTTACCTTAAAACCCGTACTACGGCTAATCGTGTTGCGGGAACGCAGCCAGCACCGCTTCCACTTCCTCCGGCGTGCAAACCCACAACTTCTGCAGCGTCTCCCGGTATCCGTCGGCGCCGGCCACTTTCCAAACGTAATCCAAAACTGCCATGACATTCTCCGCGCCCGAAACGTACCGCGCCTGCCGTTCGCCGGCGACCAAAACGACGCCGCCCTCCAAACCCTGGTCGACCCGCTTCTTTAGCTCCCAGAAGTCCGCGCCGGGGGTACCGGCACCGTACGCCCGGATGAGAACGGCGCGCGGCCAATCGCTATCCGGCCGGGACATGGCGGCGTGAATCTTCTCGACCAGGGCCGGTTCCTTCACCAATAAACGTTCCAACCCTTCTTCGTGTTGCATCACGCGCTCGGTCATGTGGCCCGGCTTGAAGAACTCCTCGTCCTCGCGAATCAACACCGACCAGAACTCGGCGACGCCCTCCGCGGCTTCGGTCTTGGCCGCCAACTCGTAATTCTTCTCCTCGAGCGCTTCGGCCCGGGTTTCTATTCTCTTGACCTCTTCGAGGATATCCGCGGTCTCGCGCTCGAGCCGCTCCGACTCCTTCTTGTCGTCGAAGTAGTCCTTAACGAGGAGCGTCGCGAGCGCCGTCGCGCCCGCGGTGGCGGCGGCTATAATTACGGTCGTCGCGCCCTCGTCCGCCCGGGCGGGCGCCGCCGCGTACGGCGTGCCCAACGCCGCAGCGACCGCCACCCATTTTAAATACTTACCAATCATAACGGCTCATGCCTTTACGAAAAAAAGCCCGCCGGCGGCGGGCCCTGTGGGCCTAACAGGAGTCGAACCTGTGACCTCGCGCTTATCAGGCGCGCGCTCTAACCGCAACTGAGCTATAGGCCCTTCCTTCCATTTATAGCACACGGCAACTTCATAATCAAGAAAAAACGCCGACGCCGCTTCCGTAAGCGACGTGCTGCTTCAAGTAAAAAGCCGAGGCCCCGGGCCCCGGCACTTAACCAAACCTTAATGCAAGCTGCTACTTCCTTCTGGTTCTCCGAACCTTCTTCTTGACCGCGGCCTTCTTCTTGGTAACCCTCTTCTTCGGCTTGGCCTTCGGTTTCGCCTTGGCCGCGCACTCGATGCACATCTTGCCCTTCGGCTTGGCGGTACGCACCGCCCATCCGGCGTTGTTCTTGACGTTCGTCGGCACTCTGGAACAACTCGCCTGGGAGTGGTACGTCTTGCTACCTTTGCACTGATAAAACGGCATTATTATACCTCCCGCACGGGTTAACTTTCGTTTAGTCGTTGGGAGCGGTTCGGTTCGCTTTTAACCTAACCCAGCGAAGGCGTTATGTCAAGAAAAAAAGTAAACGTTTTACGATGGGCGAACTTAAAGCTCGTCTCGCGAAAACCGATACCCATTTCCCCACGACGGCTTGTGACCTGTTATTATGTTAAAATGGAGCGCGAGCCGATTTTATTTAAAATAGTCCGCAACCTCGCCTCGCGGCGCGTAAGGCCACGGACAGTACCGCCCCACCGCCTTCAGGTTGTAACGCTCCCCCTTCACGACCACGTCGTCGAAGAAGTATCCCGACGTCCCCGCCAAATCGACGCTGACGAACGACGGTTCGTCGATTTTAAATTTTAAAGCGTACCCGTGGTATTCGCCGTCCCGGTTCAACGTCCAACATTTTTTAATGCGGCGCCGCGCCGCGCCCGTACGCCGGTTATGGAATACCAGACGCGTAATAACGTGACAGAACGCGTCCTTATCGCACGCCAGGATATATATGAACTTATAACGCCCGGGAGGGAAGAAATACCGGTCCTTCCCCCATAAAAACCCGCTCCTCTCGAAACGGCGGACGACGCCGTCGTGCAACGCCCGGGAATCGCGGCGAGGCCTTACGTATCGCTCCGGCGCGCGGAAATGGGACTCGCTGATAACTCCGTACCACGCCTCCCATACGTCGTCGTACGAATACCTACCCGGGGCTCGCCTAAAATAAGCGTAGTCCCGCGTCACCTCCGCCGGATAGAAACCGGCCGCGCGTAACCGCGCCATATCCGAAGGCATTACCAACGCGCAATGGAAGTCGCGGTCCAAAAACACGGCGTCCACTTTCTCCAAACCGCCCAACCCCAAACCCCGCGGGTACAACGTCGCGACGTGCCTGTCGTGCGCCAGATACGTGAACGCCGGCTGGTCCGCCGAGACCGCGATTCCCGGAGGGACCTTCCTGATCCCGGCGAGCGTCCCGAGCTTATGGTAAGTCGGAAACATACCTCGCGCGGTCCCGACGTACCAGGGCCGGTACGAGTACGCGATCGAAACTATTTGGAAGGTCACCGCCGCCACGCTCCCCCCCGCCAAGAGGAACCTCCTGAGCCGGACCCGGCGGAGGGCGCTTATGCGCGCCAGGCCGAAAGCCGCCGCGGCGTACGCGAACGGCAAAAACTGAAACGGGAAGCCGAAGCCGTGCCGGACGATACTCGAGTGGTCGTGAGTTAAAAAAACGTACCCCGGCGGTATTAGTAGTACCGCCGCGACGCCGGCGAACGGTAAAAACACGGCCACCGGACCCAACGTCGTCACGAAGAACCACAGCCGCGTACTCAAGGGTAGAATCCCCTTCGGCTCGAAGAGCGTCAACACGCCGCCCTCCTTCAATCGCTCGAGGTATACCCCGTAGTGCGGCAATCCCGGTTGCCCGCACAAGAGCTTCGGGTATATTTGAAACGCGACGCCGAAGGCGTAAAAGGCGAAGGCGGAAATAACCAAACCGCCGCTCCACCGCTTGCGACATACCCATACCCCGACGGCGGCCACGACGATCGCGTAGACGGCCATCTCCTCCGAGGCGGCGGCCGCCAAGAACGTAAAAAGAACGCCCCACCAGAAACGCCGGCGGACGAAAAGCAAAAGCGCGGCCAAGACCGCCGGCGCGGCCATAGCTCGCAACGGGTTCCCGTACGACGTCGCGCCGTGGAGAAAGGGCGACAAAGCGTACGACGCGGCGAGCGCGAACGCCGGCCACCGGGCGCCCCGCGCCGCCCCTAAAAAATATACGAGCGCTACGCTCGCGGCCGCCGAAAACGCGATAATAACGACTAAATAAACCGGTTCGCGGAAAACGTACGACAACGGGCATATCGCGAAGAGCAGTGGCGCGAAATGGACGAAGTACCCGTGAAAACCGTCGAACGTCTGCGTAAAAAACCGACCCCGCGCCGTGTTGTAAACGAGGCCGGCGTATTCACCAAGATCGGACCCCCAGTATTCGAGGTTGTAGAAACGGCCTACCGCCCACGCGCCGAAAACGACGAAATACGTTCCCGCTAAAAACCACGCCAACCTGGCGGGCGTCCGCGTTTCCGCCGCGGTTTCGCGACGGATGAGAAGCGATACCACCCCGGCGGCAAGGCCGCAACCTACGGCCGCCGCGAGAGGAACCCACGTATTTCCCGCTGAAGGTAACATCCCTCTTCCTACGAAAACCAACCTCCTCCGTACCCGAAAAATATCCGGCTACGGATTTACCTACTTACCCAATCCTCTTCTCAACCACCCCTGACATCATTATACCGCACGTCCCTTCCTCGTTCCGTGCTAAAACTACGCTGGAACGTCGAGCTCCTGCATCGGCACCGCCCGACCTTTCCATACGACGTAGTCGTCCTCGATGCGAAAGCCTCCCCGCTCGTCGTAGAAGCCGGGCTCGAACGTAAAGACCATCCCGTCCTCGAACGGGCGGTCCAACCACGGCATGGCCGTCGCGACGACGTACGGATGGGGGTCGTGGGTTTCGACGCCCAGCCCGTGGCCGTAACCGTGGCGCTCGCGGTCGCTCAGGCCGGCGTCCTTTACCCTGCGCGCGACCTCCCGGCCCAGCTCGAGCGGCGTCACCGCGTTAAGGTCGGCCCGGCGCAAGAGGTCAACCAGTTCCGCGCTTATGTCGTAGTACGGGTCCGCGCTCGCGTCGCCGCCGGCGACGTACGTCCGCGTAACGTCCGCCTTGTAACCCCACACGTCGACGCCGTAGTCGACGACGACGCGTTCGCCGGGTTCTATCTTCTTTTTCGAGCGGCGCTGGGGATGGGGATACTGCGAGCGGGGCCCGGAGGCCACGATGGGGTAAAACGCGGGCGCGGCGCCGGCATCGATCGCGCGGTGGAGTAGGAAATTCATAAGGTCCTCCTCCGCCGCGCCGGGTCGGACCTTGCCTTCGAGCTCCGCGAAAACCGCCAGCGTAGCGTCGGAAGCTCGCTTCATCAACGCGAGCTCGAGCGGGGACTTAACCGCCCGGAACGGTACGAGCACGTCGTCGCACTCTCTTATATTCACGAACGACGAGAGGAATCCGACGTAGCGCGGCGGCAGGCGGTCGAGCGCGGGGAAATTCGTCGAAACTTCGACCACCACGTCGTCGAACTTCTTAAGATATGACGCCAGCTCGTCGTCCAGCTCGGCGGCCCCGCCGTACGCGACCAGCTCCACGTCGTCGGACAACGGCGCCAACTCGTCGACCTCGATTCGCTGCACGAACGCCGTCGTCGCGCCGCCCGGTTCACATAAAATAAAAGCCGGCCTCGTAAAATCCTCCGCCAACGTCAGCGCGCGGATGCTGGGCCCTTCCCAGCGGCCCCAATATAAAAGTAGAGGAGTATCGAGCAACCGCTCGAGCTGGGCCCGTCTCTCGCCGAAGAAGCGGCGCCGGAAGGAAGCGATATCGACGGGGTCCATACGTCATCACCTCTGTTAAAGTTTTCGTTTAACGATTATCTTGGCGGAACGCCGCTTATAGTGGTAGTAGTCGACGTACCCGTCAGGGTTGTCGGCGTACGTCTCGCGCGAGGAGTAGAGGTATACGTTATCTTCCTCGGCGTCCCAGAAATACGAATCGCGCTTAAGGAAAAGGCGCGTCGCCTGGTTTGCGAGGTAACACGCCGCCGGGTCGGCGGGGCTATCCGGGAACCCGGAGAATATTACCAGCGATTGATACGGGCCGACCAACAAGGCGTTACGCCGGGGGAGCTCGATGGTGAAGCCTTCGCCGCGGCCGTTTACGACGAAGTAGCCAAACGCGTCCACGGGGCCGCCGCCGGCGTTGAATAGCTCGAGCCACTCGGCGTTGAAGCGAGGCGTCCCCAACCTCAAACGTTCGTCCGCGATTACGTCGGGGTGAACGGCGGCTATGCGTATCACGTCGCTATTCCTTCTTTATAAAAACCTTAAGTATCAAGGCCGGACGCTGCGAACGAAAGTTCCCGGGCGAGGTTTTCCAAAGCCGCCGCCGGCCACTCGCACATAGCGGCGACGAACTCCTCCGCCGCCTCCCGCCGGCGCTGACACCGGCGGAACAACGGCGAATCGTCGAGCGCCTTTCGCCCTGGCGACGGCGACGCGCCGCCGTCGGCTCCGACCAGGCCGCGGTCGGCCTCTTCGGTCAAACCTAACTCGCCGAAGACCTCGAGCGCCCGGCGTACCCCCGGGTCGTCATCCGCCGCGGGCAACTCCCCGCGCTCCCGCAGCTCGCGGTACAGCTCGGCCAACATCTCGCGGTCGGGGTAATACCGCCTTAGGAACTCGCGGGCAGCCAGCGCCTCCGCTTCGCCGTAAGCGAGAACGACCTCTTCCGCCGCAGCCAACAGCATCGCGAATCGGTGGGCGTCGAACGGCGGCGCCGCGAGCCACATCCGGCGGAAGCGCCGCTCGACCTCGACGACAGCCGCGTATTCGACGAACTCGCACCCGCTCGCCAGTACCTCTTGTTCCGGAAGGCCGAAGACGGCATCCGCCGAAAATTCGTACGCCCCTCCCCTTTCCCGGCGGTGCTTACCCCTCTCGTCTACGATCGCTACCGGTTCCCTATTACCGACGCCCGGGTTAACGGCCAATATATGCTCGAGCCTCAGCTCGAGCCGTTCCCGGTCGTGCCACGTGTCCAACGTCGGCGTGTGGACTAAACCGTATTCGCCGCTCGCGAGCGTTTCGCCGTCGCGCGCCAGGTTAAAGCCGATAGCCCGGATGCGCGCCGGCCCGGCCGCCGCCATAACCTCGAGGTGCGCGTTCTTGAAGACGCGCTGCGCTTCCTCCTCGACGCGCGTCCGGGTGTAGAAAGTCGCCGCGGGGTTGCCCTGACCTACGGGCTCGAGCAACTTGAGGTCGCGAGCGAGGCCCTCGTTCACGGCGCACAGCGGCAAATAGCCGTCGACGCGCGCCGTAGGCCGCAGCGCGTCCTCGTCGAGGCGCTCCGCAGCGTAGCGCTCGAACGCCTCCGCGAAAGGCGCGATATTCCTCTCCTCGATCTCGAAGCCCGCCGCGAGGCGGTGGCCGCCGAAGCGAACCAGGTATCGCGCCAAACTCGCGAGCGCGTCGTGGACGTCGAACGCGGGGACGCTCCGACAAGAACCTCGGCCCGCGCCCCCGTCGACGGCTACCAGCACCGCGGGCCGGAAGAAACGGTCGACCACCCGCGACGCTACGATGCCGATGACGCCCGGGTGCCACCCCTCGCCCCAGAGCACTACCGCCCTGCTCCCGGAAGAGACTTGCGCCGCGCCTCGCTCGAGCGCTTCGGCCGCTATCCGGCCTTCTAAAGCCCGGCGCCGCACGTTAAAATCTTCAATCTTACGCGCCAGCGCCCGGGCGCGCCCCTCCTCGTCCGCGAGAAGCAGCTCCAACGCGTACGTCGCGTGTCCCAGGCGCCCGGCCGCGTTCAACCTCGGGCCTACGACGAAAGCGAGATGCCACGAAGCTACCGGCGGTTCTACCCGGCCTTCGGCCAGCAGCGCCGCGAGGCCGGGGAATAATTCACCCGGAAATTCCTTCAACCCGGCGGCCACGAGGGCCCTGTTCTCACCGTCCAACTCGACGACGTCGCAAACGGTCCCCACCGCCACGAGAGGCAGAAGCGACGGAGCTTCCAACGTGGCGCCGCCTCTGCGCAAAAGCTCCTGCGCCAGTTTATACGCGACGCCGACGCCCGCGAAGCCGCGCGCCGGATGGCCTTCGGCCAACCGCTGCGGCGTTACCACGGCGTCGGCCCGCGGCAGCGTTTCCCCCAGCCGGTGGTGGTCGGTTACGACGACGGCGAGGCCGGCCTGCCGCGCCGCCCCCACGGCGTCGTGCGCGCGGCTGCCGCAGTCCGCGGTAACCAAAACGTCGGCCCCCGCGTCGACCGCCCGGGCGACCGTGGCCGACGTAAGGTCGTAGCCCTCGCTCAAACGGTCCGGTATGTAATAACGCACCGTCGCCCCCAAACGCCGGAGCACGATAACCAAAACCGCGGTAGCGGCGAGGCCGTCGACGTCGTAGTCGCCCGCGACGAAAACCGATTTCCCGTCACGGCAACGTTCGACTATGAGGTCCGCCGCCTTACTCATGTCGGGGAAATCGGACGGCGGCGTCAGCGACGTAGCGTCCGGGAAAAGAAAACGCCTCGCCGCGTCGGCATTCCGTACGCCGCGCGCGTACAGCACTTGCGCCAGGCCCGGGTCGACGGTGAGTTCTTCCGCGAGCGCTAACTCCGCGGCGACGTTACGTGTTGGGATATCTATCCGAGGGTCCAACGACGATTCCTTAGCGGCACGTTCCAACCGGCCTCGGTTGAACTCGTAAATATAACCGAAGCGGGTTAAAATTAAAAGGGAATTAAAATCGAGCGTTTTAGCCTTGAAAACGTCGACGGTTTCAATTATATTACCGGCGGTTCTTTGGATACCCATTTCCGATATGCTCGATTACTAAACGAGGTGACGTTCATTATGGTACGGAAACCGTTTATTGCAGGTAATTGGAAGATGCATACGACCGCGGAGGAAGCGCGCCGATTGGCGCGTACCGTCCGCGACGGGGCCGCCGGCGTCGAGGACGTCGACGTCCTCTTGTGTCCGCCGTTTACGTCGCTGGCCGCGGCCGCGGAAGAGCTCGCCGGCTCGGCCGTCAAGCTGGGCGCGCAGAACGTCTTTTACGAAGAAACGGGCGCCTTCACGGGAGAAGTCTCGCCGCCGATGTTAACGGCGTTGGGCGTGGAATACGTTATCGTAGGCCACTCCGAACGGCGGCAATATTTCCACGAGACGGACGATATCGTAAATAAAAAAGCCCGGGCCGCGCTCCAAGACGGCCTAAAACCCATCCTCTGCGTCGGCGAGAAGTTGGAAGAACGCGAGGCGGGCGACGGCTGGAAGGACCTCATCCGCGGCCAGGTAATCGCCGGTTTGAACGACGTGGAGGCCGACGCCGTTGCGGCAGTAACGCTGGCGTACGAGCCGGTATGGGCCATAGGCACCGGCCGGACCGCGACGCCCGCGGTAGCGGGCGAAGCACACACCCTCATAAGAGAAGCGATACGCGAGGCATTCGGCGCCGGCGCCGCCGAAACCGTACGGATATTGTACGGCGGCAGCGTTAAGCCCGACAACGCCGCCGAGCTCATGGCGGAACCGGACATCGACGGCGCGCTGGTGGGCGGCGCGAGCCTCAAGGCCGAGACGTTCGTTCCCATAATAAAGTTCCGCGGGTAGAAAGGGCGATTGACGGTTAGAGGAAAACATGTTATAGTCTCGCATAGGAGTTTGAAATGGATATATTTCACCCGGTAGTCATTGTGGCGCACATAATCTTCGCGGTCGCGATGATCGCGGTCGTCCTCCTGCAAACCGGCAAGGGCGCCGGCCTTTCAGGCGTCTTCGGCGCCGGCGGCGCCGCCTCGGAATCCTTTTTCGGGGGCCGGGGCCCCGGGACGTTCCTGACAAAACTCACGACGGTCGCGGCCATTATGTTTATGGTGACGTCGCTCGTGCTCGCGAAGTTATCGGCGATGCCGCGGGGCGGCAAGTCCCTAATGGAAGAGCGGAAAGCGAAGACGACCGAAAAAACGCCGGCCCAACCGTCGCGCCCCTGGAAAACGACCGAACCGAGCGAACCGACGAAACCGGACCAACCCGAGAAAGAAGCGCCCGCCTCTACGGAATAGAAGTCGAATCCCACTCGAGCCGCCCGCGGGGCGGCTTTTTGATTTCGCGGCGGCGACGGTGTCTAAAAACAAATTCCTTCTGGGAGTTCACGTTTCGATCTCGGGCGGCGTTCACCTCGCCGTGGAGCGCGCCGCGGCGCTGGGTTGCACCACTTTCCAGATATTCCCGTCCAACCCGCGCGGCTGGCGCCAAAAAACCCACCCGCCCGAAGACGTCGAGAGATTTAAGCTCGGCGTGACGCGCGCGGGGCTCGAGCCGTTCTTCGTCCATATGCCGTACCTCCCCAACCTCGCCGCGCCCGACGACGAGCTCTACGAGAAGTCGGCGGCCGCGTTGACCGAGGCGGTCGAGACGACGGCGTCGCTGGGAGGCCGCTACCTCGTTACGCACCTCGGCAGCCACCGCGGCGCCGGCGTTGAACTTGGACGTGAACGCGCGGCGGCGGCGATACGCCGGGCCGTGGAAGCTACGCCTCGAGCCGGCGTCACCGTCTTAATGGAGAACTCCGCCGGGAAATCGAACCAGGTCGGAACCACCTTTACAGAGCTAACGGCTTTATATAAAATAATCGGCAAGAGGAGCCGGCGGCGCGTAGGATTATGCGTCGACACGTGCCACGCCCACGCCATGGGTTACGACCTAGCTGCCGGCGGCGACGGCCTCGAGCGCATCCTGGCCGAAATCGACGGCTTCATCGGCGTCGATAACATAAGACTCCTCCACCTAAACGACGCCAAGGCCGCGGCCGGAGGCGGCCTCGACCGCCACGCGCACATAGGACGCGGGACCATAGGCCGCGAAGGCTTCAGGCGACTCATTAACCACCGGACGCTCCGCGACCTCCCCATGGTGCTGGAGACGCCGCAGGAGGGCGATTGGGACCCGAAAAACGTACGTACCGTGAAGCGGCTCAGGGAAGAGAGAGGGGTCGCGCCGTAACGCGGATGTCGAAACCTTTCTATCTCGCCTCGGTCGTCGCGATACCCGCGGCCTTTATGGTGGCATCGTGGGTCGTAAACGTCGACGCGTTCGGCTTGAACCCGGCGCCCGTCCGCGCCTGGAGTATGATCGCTTCATTCTAGGCCTTCGCGATATTCATCCTATTATGGTACCCGGCATGGCGACCCATCGCCGGCGGCGCGCAAAAGTTCAACCCGGCCAAGATGGCCCTACTCTTGCTCGTACCGCTGTACAATCTGTATTGGTTTTTCAAAGCAGTCTGGGGTTGGCCCAAGGCGTACGACCATTACGTCCGCGAAAATGACTTGAACCTCGCCCCCCTGAACGATAAGCTCTTCTTAGCTTATTGTATATTCACCGTCGCCGCCGTAGTCGTCAACCCGGTACACATATTAAAGATAGACTTCTACGGCCGCGAGCTAGCGCTCCTGTTTTTATCGCAGGTAACCAAAACGGCGCAGCTCCTCTTCGACGCCGTCATAATATGGCTCGTGTGCGACGCCGTGAACAGGTTGCCGGCGACGACGCCTGGTTAAAGGGAAAAGGGGGTAAAAATTTATGGCCACAAATCGAACAGGCAATAATTCGCGCGACTTATTCCGGGTAATAAAAGTCGCGTCGGCCTACGGCTTGGCGCTGGGCGCCGTCGAAACGTTAATTATGCTCGCCGGGCACGGCTCGCAAGCCCCCGCGGGGGCGCGGGCGGTCGTGTACGCCGCGACGCTTACGGCCGACGTAGTCGCGGCGTTAGCCTTCGCCCTGGCGTTTTACGGTACCGCCCTCGTAGCAGGTAGGATAATACCTCCCGTGCGGCAACGCGCCGCGGCCGTCGCCGAAATCGGCCTGGTGTGGGCCATATTGGCCTGTAACGCCGTATTGGTCGTTCGAAGCAAATTCGTATTCGGCCTGCCTCTCACCCACCCCTACAAACTCGGCGCATTCGCCGCGTGCGGTTTGGCCGCGCTCGTCGTGGCCGCCGGGTGGCGCGTGTTAAGACGCGTTATTACGAAAAAGCCTATCCTTATCTCGGCGGCGGCCGCTTACGTCATCGCCTCCGTCGCAGCCTTCGTAATCCCGGAATTAAAATGGGCCGCTCATTCCAAGGCGGTAGGGCCGGACGTAATATTCATCTCTCTCGACACGGTCCGGGCCGACCACTTGGGTTGCTACGGGTACCGGCGGGACACGTCGCCCAACGTGGACCGGTTTGCCCACGAAGCGGTATTTTTCGAGAACGCCATCTGCGTCCAACCCACTACCAATCCTTCCCACGTAAGTATGTTCACCGGGTTATACCCGGCGGAGCACGGCGTCGTTTCCAATTTCGTGCGACTGCAATCCGACGCGGCCACCCTCCCCGAGCTGCTGGCCGCGTACGGTTACGAGACCGTCGGCATTACGGGCGGCTTCATTTTAGACCGCCGCATTTCGACCCTCGCCCGGGGGTTCCGGTATTACGACGATTACATCAACCCGTGGTCCCGCTTCCGGCACACCCTCCTCTACCGATTTGCGGTCGCGGTCAACGACAAATTATACGGTACGTTGCGTCAGGCGCCGACCGTAACGGCGTCCGCCCTAAGGGCCCTCGGCCGACGGCGGAGCCGGCCCCTTTTCCTGTTCGTACATTATTTCGACCCCCACTCCCCGTACCGCTACCGCGGCGCCGCGGAACGTTTCTACGACGGCCCGGAACCTTTGGACTTCGAGGAACGGCAACTCGAGTTGAAGCGACGGTGGAACAAATACGCGGACGGTACGCCCCGGCCGAAGTGCGCGGCGGCCATCGAAGCCCTCTACGACGACGAGGTCCTATATACCGACCGGGCCGTAGGAAAGTTACTGGATGAGTTGCGGCGCGGCGGTGCGTACGACCGTACCCTCGTCGTCGTAACCAGCGACCACGGCGAATCCTTCGGCGAACACGGATACAAATACCACGGCAAAACCGTATACGACCCGGAGACGCGGGTCTGTCTGCTGATTAAACCGGTAGGCGGTAAAAGCGGCGAACCCGTCCGAGGCCAGGTTGAAACGCTGTGCTTGGCTTATACGGTCGTCGCCGCGACGGGCGCGCCGACCGAGGGTTACCGCGGCAAAAGCGTCGACCTCCTGGCGGTAGGCGCAAACCCGGCGGCCGCGCCCGCCCGGGGGTTTTCGCAAACCAACGACAAAACGACGTTGCCGGACGGCCTTACGGTGAGCCGCGAGTACTGCATACGGTCCGCCGATATGAAACTCATTTTCAACGTCGCAACCCAACGGTACGAATACTACGACCTCAAGGCCGACGCCGCCGAAAGCCGCAACCTCTCCGGGCGCGTCGACGACCCGGCGTACGAAAGTTACCGCGGCGAGTTAACCCGCCAGATCGAAAAAGCGGCGTTCGCCGTCTCCGGCCGGGTCGACGGAGACCTGGCCGAGGCGTTAAGGTCTTTGGGTTATACAAATTGACGGCCCGCCGGCCCGGGACCTATCAAACAACCTAAACCGCTCGAGGCCGGGAAATGCCGACCGTATAACGCCCTTAATAACGGATAAGGAAAATACCGGCCGGACGTAAAAAACTTAGGCCGGATATTTCACGCGAGAAAGCCGGCGCCGCGAACGTCCCCGACGCGAAGGATTACGGCCGAAAAGCAAACCGGCTCACCGCGCCCAAAACGCCCCCGCGTCGCGAAGTAAACCTGTGTTCCTATACCAGGATTAAAGAAAAATACTTGACTTAGCCGGTCCAGGTGCTATACTGATTTTTAGAAGGAGGTGAGACCTTGAAGAAACTGCTTATCGTTGGGGTTTGTTTAGTTATCGCGGTCGCGGGCGCATACGCGATAAAGTTGCAGGACGCGTACGAAAAGGCCGGCCCGGGCGAGGGCTACGACAAACTTCTCGTACTCGACCCGAAGGAGACCTATACCGGCAGCTGCGGCGTCAGGATCGGAAAGAAGTCCTGCATACGCGGAAACGGGGCCCTCGTCGACCTCGACGGCGGGAGCGTCCAAACCGGCGGGAACGGAACGGACCTTACGGTCTCGGGTTGCTGCCTTATTAACGCCGGCTACTACGGCGCCATAAACGTCACCGACGGCGCGAGAGCGCAGGTGGACGGCAACACCATCTGCAAGGGCAACGGCATCGCCGGCGTACGGGTTTGGGAATACTCCACCGCTACGATTAAAAATAACATCATCTGGGACAACGCCACGTACGGCATCGCCAAGCACCAGAACACCGGCACTTTGGATATCCTATACAACGACGTGGACAACAACAAGGGCGGAAACTATATGTACTTCTGCCCGGGCTGAGGCGGCGGCACATGGTACAGCTTCGTACCGTCCCCCGGCATCGGCGAGATCCACGCCGACCCCCTCTTCGCCGACTACGAGAAAAATAACTTCTACCTGTCGGAGAGTTCGCCCTGCCGCGGCAAGGGCGAGGGCGGCAAGGACATCGGCGCCAAGAAGTACAGCGTCGCCATTTCGCCGACGTCGCTGGGTCGCGTGAAGGCGCTGTTCGAGTAAAAACTATCCGGATGTAGTTACGTACGTACGTAACGGGGCGAGCGCAACGTTCGCCCCTTTTTAGGAAATTGCGGTTTACGGAGTAAACGGGGAAACGAAAAACGCCGGGGGAGCACGTCGGACGAAACGCGCGTAAAAGTGCGCCGTAGTCAAAGAACGGCGATTAACGCAGCGTAAAACGAGGCCGTAAGCCGCGTACGGTTAAGCTGTCCGGGGAAATCTGACGCGAGGGACGCGGCGTACGTTTCAATTAAAAATTCGAAGGACGGGAAGAGAAATCGCGCCGGCGTCAATAATAAAGCCGCCGAGGTTGTCGCGATACAAGGCCCGGGGCAAGGTCGACCGCGCGCGGCCTTAGCGTACCGCCGGGGCGGAACGGGGTACCGGCGTAACCTTCGCTATGAACATAAAGAAAACGGCGTGGGTAACGTTCATCCTTTTAATCGGCTTTTACCTCGGCCTATTTTGGTTCAACCGATACGTCCCGACCCAGGACGGCCCCTGCCATCTCGAGAACGCCATCCATCTGCGCGACTTATGCCTATCCGGCGGGACCGGCGTTGAGCAGTATTACCGGCTAAACCGGCTTACGTACTCCAACCTGCTATACCATACAATCGTCGGCGCTTTCGGGACCGTCATACCGCCTCTTGCGGCCGAACGGCTTTTCTTTTCCATTTACGTCATCGGTTTCGCCGCGGCGGCGTACGCCCTCGCCCGGAGCACCGGCGCCCAAACCGCCGTCCCGGCCATCGCCGCCCTCCCCTACGCGCTCGCTTTCCCGTTCCACATGGGTTTCTTCAATTACTGCGCGGGGTTGGTCATCGCCTTCGCCGCCTGGGCGTATTTTTTGTGGCGCCGCGACGGCCTGCGGGCGCGGGATTTTATAATACTGAACGCCGCCGGCGTACTAGCTTATCTCACGCACGCCGCCACCGCCGTCATACTCTTAGCCGGCCTTTTCGTGTTAAACGCCTGGCTGGCCGTGGGCGAAAGGGTACGGGAACGCAAGGGCGTAAAAAAGCGCTTAGCCGTTTTCGCGGCCCTATTGCCCGCTTTCGTCCTACCCGCGTATTTCATCGCGGCGTGGCCGCCGTCGGGGCCCCGATGGCTGCCCTGGCGCGACGTCGCGACATCCTTTATCACGGGCTCGTCGTTCCGTTTCTATAGCGCTGAGCAGCTGTACCTGGGGCTCGCGTCGCTCGGCGTCGTTCTGGCCGCGGTCGCGTTCCGCGTCATCGCGCGTACGCCGAAGGCAAAATCATGGCTCGCCCCCCGCAACGGTTTACTCGTCCTGGCGCTCGGGACGCTGGCGCTATACTTCCTGGCGCCGGACGCCGCCAGCGGCTTCGGCGTTCTCTCGGGGCGGCTTTTAATAATCCCCTGGGTCCTCCTCCTGGTTTGGGCGGGCGACGATTTCATACGAACCGGCCGGTGGGTGGTATTCCTGGCGGCGACGGCGTTCGCGCTCGCCTTTGGGGTCGACACGCTGTCCCGTTACCGGAAGTTCAACCGCGAGCTGCGCGATTTCTGCTCGGGCATCGAATACGTGGAAGACGGCTCTAAAGTGGCGTATCTGTACTTCTCGGGATGGCAATACCGCATCGCCGTCTTCGCGGGCGCGAGCAGCTATTACGCCATAGGCCGCGACGTCTTAAACTTCGGCAACTCCGAGGCCGACCAATACACGTTCCCGGTGAATTTCGATTACGACGGCTTCCGTCCGCTCCCGTGGGACTTGTGGCCGTGCGAAAAATACCGCGTCAGAAAGTTCGCGCCGGCGGTCGATTACGTCATAACTTGGGAGCTACCGGACAAGAACCCGGTGGCCAAAAAACTCTGGCGGTTTTACAAGGGCGTCCACGCCCAAGGGCGCCTAATGGTATTCCAAGTCAAGGATAAGTACAAGAAGCCGCGGGCGACGAAGCCGAAGATGCGCCCCTCCGTAACCCGGCCTATTCATAAGCCGGTGCGTTAACCGGGGGCTTTAGCCCCGCGGCGGCGCGTCGTAGGGACGCTCCGCTGCGCCCGCCGGGCCGCGCGATGGCGGTAATCGAGTAAGGTATCCCGAGTCGCGGGCGTAACAGGGCGAGCGCGACGCTCGCGGCTTTGCATTCGTTATATCGCCTTCCAACGTTTAAAATATTATGCTATATTATTAGGAGTAAAGACTCGAGCGAAAGGTAAAGATATGAAGGTAAGTTATAAATGCGTCTTCGAGGCCCAGGAGGACGGCGGCTTCACCGTAACGGTGCCGTCGCTCCCGGGGTGTATCTCCGAAGGCGATACGTACGAGGAAGCGCTGGCGAACGTCAAGGAAGCCATCGCGGCCTGGATAAAAGTATCGCGCGAGTACGGCGACGACGTACCGCCGGGGGACGTGGCGGTTGAGCTCGTCACGGTAGAGGTATGACGAAGCTGCCAGTCGTATCGGGGAAAGAGACCGTCCGCCGGCTCGAGAAGGCGGGTTTCGTATTAGTGCGCCAAATAGGCAGCCACCTAATGCTGCGCGGCGGCGAGCCGCCGGTTACGCTCTCCGTTCCTAACCATAAAGAGTTGAAACCGGGTACGCTACGCAATATCCTAAGCCAAGCCGGAATAACCGTAAAAAGGTTCGACGGATTAAAATAACGTAGCTTAGGGGCGCCCGCCCGCGCTAAGGCGCCGCTCGAGTTGGCTATCCGGAGTTGCAGGCGCAACGGGGCGAGCGCGAAGCTCGCGTTTTTATTTGTAAGTTCATACTACCCAGACAAGGAAAAACGTTTTATAATAAATAAAGACTTAAAAAATTAAACTTTGAAGAGGAGGAAAATGAAAGCGCTAAAGGTTTTCCGTATTCCGGCGATACTGGCGCTTACGTTTATCGCCTGCGGCGACGACGAGACGCCGGCGGGCCCGACGCCAAACCCCGCAAGCCCGTGGAAGGTAGCGTTCCAATTCGAAGCCTCCGGATGGGGCGGAATGGGAGACATGTGGTTCTCGGGACCGAACGACGGCTGGGCTTGCATGGGGCCATGGGTATTTCACTACGACGGCACCAAGTGGTGTTTATTCGCGGACCTGTTTAAAGAATTGGATGTGTCAGGCGTATACAGTATATGCGCCCCGGCGCCTAACGACGTATGGGTCTCGGTGGACTTACATAGTCGCGGTCTCATTTTCGCCCACTACGACGGTACCGTCTGGAAAGAAGTGATACCGCCGGAGGGAGGCCGCGCGAACGATATATTTTTCATATCGCCGACACGAGGTTGGGCCGCTGTAAGAACTGGAGACGCGGGTGAGGAAAAAGGTTTGGTATTATATTACGACGGGCGAACCTGGACAAAGCAATGGGAAGGCGATGTCGTATTTAAAGAACTTTATTTCCTGGGCGTCGATAACGGCTGGGCGTACGGTTTCGACTATAATGCGCGCGAATTGGGGCTTTTTCATTTCGACGGTAAAAATTGGGAAAAAGTAAAATTGCCCGGGCCGCCCGCAAAATATTACGAAGCTATAAAATTCAACGGTCCCAACGACGGGTGGCTCTTAGGCAAATCTGAAGGAAACCCCTTATTATACCATTACGATGGCGCGACCTGGACCGAGGTGAAATGCCCGCCGGGCGCAAAACTCGTTAACAGCGCCGATTTCGTCTCGGCCACGTACGGGTGGCTCGCGGGAGCCGACAAGACCTGGTATTATGACGGCCTAAAGTTCACCCCCTACCCTTGGCCTTACGAATACGAAGAGCAGTTCGCAAACATAGTCTGGGCGTGCGGGGAAAACGACGTATGGGCCGCGGTCGTGTCGTTTGATAAAAATATAATCTATCACTTCACCGGGTTTAAGTAAATAAAGGTCACGCCGTAGGCCGCGTGAAGGCGCCGCTCGAGTTGGCTATCCGGAGTTGCGGGCGTGACGGGGCGAGCGCGGAGCTCGCCCTTTTGTTATGCGTAGGCAACGGCGTCGGGCCGCGCCTTAAGGCGGGGATACATATCGCGACAGGACGAACACCACGGGCACGCCGCGTAAACGCGGCGTTGTAGGCCGCGGGCCCGCCGAGGTACCCCGGCGTTAACGCCGGGGGCTAGGATGGGCGTACCTTCGGGTGCGGCCTCCTTGCCACCGGGGGCGGCGGGCCGACCTAAAGGTCGGCCCCTACGGAGGGGGCTTAGCGTCGGGCCGTCGGCTTCCCGTTAAGCATTTTTTCCTTGACATCCCTACCCCGCTATGTTATATATATAGTTGCCCTTAGGGGCACTCGATCTTTGAAAACTGAAGGCGTGCAGTTACAAAGCTCCGCTCAATGCCCTTAAACGGTCGTCGGGGCAGTATTTCAATTTCCGGCGGCCGGCACAATCTTGCTAATTCCCCTCCCCTTCGGGGGAGGAGTATAGTTGCCATGGAGAGTTTGATCCTGGCTCAGGACGAACGCTGGCGGCGCGCTTAAGCTTATGCAAGTCGTGCGATTAAAGCTCCCTTCGGGGAGTGTATAAAGCGGCGAACGGGTGAGTAACACGTGGGTAACCTACCCATCGGTTTGGGATAACCCGCCGAAAGGCGGGCTAATACTGTATACGGTCCCCAGACGACATCGGCTGGGGAAGAAAGCCGGCCTCTGCTTGCATGCCGGCGCCGACGGATGGACCCGCGGGCTATTAGCTTGTTGGTGGGGTAACGGCCTACCAAGGCGATGATGGCTAGCCGGCCTGAGAGGGCGTTCGGCCACACAGGGACTGAGACAAGGCCCTGTCCCCTACGGGAGGCGCAGGCGGGAATCGTTCACAATGGGCGCAAGCCTGATGACGCGACGCCGCGTGAGGGATGAAGGCTTTCGGGTTGTAAACCTCTGCCGGGAGAGAAGAAAGACGGCCGGTGAATAGCCGGCCGGGCTGACGTTATCTCCCAAGAAAGCCTCGGCTAACTACGTGCCAGCAGCCGCGGTAATACGTAGGAGGCAAGCGTTGTCCGGAATTACTGGGCGTAAAGAGTGTGTAGGCGGGACGGTAAGTCGGGCGTGAAATCCCACGGCTCAACCGTGGAACTGCTCTCGATACTGCCGACCTTGAGTACGGGATAGGAGAGTGGAACTCACGGTGTAGCGGTAAAATGCGTAGATATCGTGAGGAACACCGGTGGCGTAGGCGGCTCTCTGGCCCGATACTGACGCTGAGACACGAAAGCCAGGGTAGCGAACGGGATTAGATACCCCGGTAGTCCTGGCCGTAAACGATGGGCACTAGGTGTGGGGAGCATCGACCCTTTCCGTGCCGAAGCTAACGCATTAAGTGCCCCGCCTGGGGAGTACGATCGCAAGGTTGAAACTCAAAGGAATTGACGGGGGCCCGCACAAACGGTGGAGCATGTGGTTCAATTCGATGCAACGCGAAGAACCTTACCTGGGCTTGACATTCCGGGAAAACCCTACGAAAGTGGGACTGGGAGCTTGCTCCCGCCCGGGACAGGTGCTGCATGGCTGTCGTCAGCTCGTGTCGTGAGATGTTGGGTTAAGTCCCGCAACGAGCGCAACCCTCGTCGCTAGTTGCCAGCGGTTCGGCCGGGAACTCTAGCGAGACTGCCGGCGTTAAGCCGGAGGAAGGCGGGGATGACGTCAAGTCCTCATGGCCTTTATGTCCAGGGCTACACACGTGCTACAATGGCCGGTACAGAGGGCAGCAATACCGCGAGGTGGAGCCAATCCTTAAAGCCGGCCCCAGTTCGGATCGGAGTCTGCAACTCGACTCCGTGAAGTCGGAATCGTTAGTAATCGCGGATCAGCAGGCCGCGGTGAATACGTTCCCGGGCCTTGTACACACCGCCCGTCACACCATCCGAGTCGGGTGCACCCGAAGTCGCTGCTCTAACCCCTCGGGGAAGAAGGCGCCGAAGGTGTGTCTGGTAAGGAGGGTGAAGTCGTAACAAGGTAGCCGTACCGGAAGGTGTGGCTGGATCACCTCCTTTCTAGGGAGTTTCCGGGCGCGCCGGCCTAAACCAGCGTTGGGCACGTTGGCGGAAGCCGGCATCATACGCGCCCCACTCCAAGGTCGATTAACGCAGAGCCGCGTGACGCACGCCTTCATATAAAGTTTCCCCCGGCGGTCTGAAATAAGAAATAATGACATCCCCCTCCCTCCTTGACCGCCGGGGGATTTTTTTATCGGCTTACTGCAACAAGGGGCTTAAGCCCCTTGTCCACCCCTCCCTCCTTGACCGCCGGGGGATTTTTTTGTTAACTTAATCGCTAACCGATCTTATTATTAATATGAAGGGAAGCGTTATTAGAGGAGGGCGCCGAATGATACGCGTAACGTTCGTAACTACGGCGGCGGTAGTACTCGGCGCAGGGGCGTCCTACGCCCTGGGGTTGGCTTTCGGCGGTACTTACTTCGTAGGAATCCCCGTTGGCGAATCCAAAATCACGGCGGTACACGTCGACGGAGAAACGACGCCGGTTAATATGACCGACGGTTGGCCGCTTAAAATGGGCCCGGCTAACTTCGCGCTGACGTCGCTCGCCGCGGTTACGCCTTTACTGAGTATCGAAGCCGGCTTCGAATTGCATACCGGTTATAAAAATAAGGAAGCGACCATTAAATACGGCGAAGAGCAATCCCTTATCGAACCGGAGGATAACGTGAAGTGGTCTCTCCTGGATATCTACGCCGGCCCCCGCTTTAGCTTACGCTCGCGCGGAAATATTCGGCCCTTCGCCGCCGGCGGCATAATATTCGGTAGAAGTAAATACGAGTTAAAAGACATCGAGGGCAATCGCGTGGAAGTCCGCTCGAGCGGTCCCGCGTTCGGTTGGTACGCCGGCGCAGGGGGCGCGGTATACTTGTCGGATAAGATAACCTTAACCTTCCCGGTCAAATTCAACATGTTATTCGGCGCCGAATATTCGTACGAGGGGCCCAAAAAAAACTTCTCTAACGACTGGAAGCCGGGGCCGTACGTAACCGCGGGCATAGGCATAACGTACGCCGCGTTCGATACTTTTTGAGCGAACGGGCGGGACGCACGCCTTCATTGCTTTCGGGTAAAATTACCCCCGGCGGCCTGAAATAAAAATAAAGTCGTCTCCCCTCCCTCCTTGGCACCGGGGGATTTTTCATCCGCTTACAGCAACAAGGGGCTTAAGCCCCTTGTCCAACCCTCCCTCCTTGGCCGCCGGGGGATTTTTTTGTGCTTGACAAAGGTGTAGGCGAGGAGTAAAATGGCTTCGAAAGGAGGTATCTTGCGATGGGGAAATGTCTATTATCGCGGGCCGCATTGTTCGGCGCCGCGTTTTTTGTTTCGGCCGCGGGCGCGGGCTGGGAAGTCTACTACGAATCGGGCGCGATAAGCCTGTCGGGCCTGGATTGCAAAGCGTGGCCCGCCGGTTATTGTTTGGGTTACGAAGCCCCGCTCGGCGGAAGCGGCGGCCCCGATTGACCCAAGGCTTTCTTCTATATATATCGGCACCAAGGGACTTGGTCGCCGATATATAAAAGCGCGCCCGGCTCGGCCTTGGGCGGCTTCGACACGACGCCCCGGGGCGCAGGCGCGTTCGGTTGGGTCGATCCCGCCTACACGGGCGACGGCGAGTACGATACGTACGTGACCCGTTTCCGCGCCGAGAGTTCGTCGATGGAAAAGATCGAGGCGCCGAAAATGTGGGAAATGCAGGCCCTCACGCTATGCGGTTACCGCGACATCTGGTTCTCCGGCAGGCCGTACGGTCCGGATTTGGATAACGTCATCGTCAACTACTACCGCGGAAAGTGGTTTTACTACCCCGACCCCACGCCGTACGGAATGGACTACCTCCACCTCTTCTCGCACGCCAACGGGTGGGGCTTCGACGATAACCGGATCTACCGGTTCGGCGGCCAGAGCTGGAACCTCTGGCTCGAGCTGTCCGCGTTCCAAGGCATCAAACCCTGCGCCTTCAAATCCCAAACGAACGTTTGGGCGATTGGCTCCTACGCCGACAAGTCGCGCACCGGCAACGTGGTCCTCCACTACGACGGCGCCGCATGGGTAGAAGCTTTCGCGCCGGGCGAAAATAAATACGTCTACGACGTCTCGATGTACAATAATGCTAATGGTTGGGCCGTGGGCGCCGAGAAGGTCGGGTCGCAGTACTACGGCCGGATGTGGCAATGCCTCAACGGCGCGTGGCTCGAGCGCGTGTGCCCGGTGGAAGAGCCCGTGGGCGGCGTAGAGGTGGTATCCAAAACCGAAGCCTGGGCGCTGAACTCCGGTAAAATCCTCCATTATCTAACCGACTCCAACCTAACGCCGGCGTCGCTCGGGCGAATCAAAACGCTCTTCGCCGAGGGCCGGGGTTCGGATTCTAACGCTCCGGCGGCGCACGCTTGCCGCGTGCCCCACGCCCCTCCGCCGGCGGCGATTCCCCGCACAGAAGGGAATGCCGACGTCGATTCGAATGAACAACCGGCGGACGCGGCCGATTGACAAGAGCTATCGGAAAAAATCCCCCCGGCGGCCTGAAATATAAATAAAGTCGTCTCCCCTCCCTCCTTGGCCACCGGGGGATTTTTCATCCGCTTACAGCAACAAGGGGCTTAAGCCCCTTGTCCACCCCTCCCTCCTTGGCCGCCGGGGGATTTTTTTATTTGACGGCGCTTAAACGGGGGGGTATAATTCGTACTCAAGGAGGTACTTCCCATGACGAATTCGAAGTTCTTGCGGGCCGGCATAGTCGGCGCCGCGGTTCTTTGCCTGTCGGCATCCGCCACTTTCGCCGATTTCGGTTCGGTGGTCTCTTCGTTCGCCGTTAAGGCCGAGTGCATTCCGGCAGCGTTGGCATATAACGGCGCGTACGTCGTCTCTTCCGACCCGGCTTACTTCAGCGACGACTATTGGAAGGTTTGGTCCGAGGAAGGGTCAATAATAGCGTCCTTCCTTCCCCCCAAGTGGGAAGAGATCCACGACGGCGCGACCTTCGACGGTACTAACTATTGGGGCTCAAGCTACCTGCAAAACACGGTATTTCGCTTAACAACGACAGGTTCGGTAATTTCCAGTTTCCCCAATTCTTACACTTACGGCCTAACGTGGGACGGCGAATATCTGTGGACATCAGATTGCGTCAGTAGCGGCCAGATGATACGGCGTCACACGACCGCGGGGTCCGTCGTGTCGTCGTTCAACGTCCCTCAACCGGTCAGCTTCGCCTGCGACCTCGGCTGGGACGGGGCCTACCTCTGGTGCCCGGATACCCGGGGCTACGTATACCGGCTAACAACCGCCGGTTCCGTCGAGGCGTCTTTCGACCCGCCCGGTAACCGGAACAGCGGCTGCACCTTCGACGGCACTTACCTCCGAGTCTCGTGTTTTCCCGGCAGCGGGCCCTGGAATATTTATAAAATCGACATCGGCCCTGCGCCGGCCGTGGAGCCGGCCTCCTTCGGGCAAGTTAAGGCGCTATTCCGCTAACGTACCTCTCGCATATAAACGGCACCGCGTATCGCGCGCCTTTATATTTTTCGGGTAAAATTTCCCCCGGCGGCCTGAAATAAAAATAAAGTCGTCTCCCCTCCCTCCTTGGCCTACCGGGCGTCTTTTTTTGTTGCGGCCGCGTGCGCGGGAACCTATAATATCGACCGAAAGGGGTGTAGTATTATGAAGAAGAGAGAATTGATGCGCGCGGCCGCCCTGGGCTACGCTTTTTTATGTCTAACCGCGGCCCCGGCATTCGCCGCGTTCGGCGACGTCGTATCGTCTTTCCCGTGTGAAGGGAACATCACGCAGCTGGCCGCGGCCTGGGACGGCTCCCGCGTCGTCATGACCAATTACCACGCCTCGGGCGACCATATGTGGCGGGTCTACAGCACGGCTGGGTCGTGGCTTTCGTCGTTCGCGCCGCCGGTGACATCGGCCCAATACGGCGCCGCGTACCTCGGCCGCAGCCGCTACTTCGGCGGCAGCCAGACGACCGACACGGTCTACCTGTTCGAGACGAGCGGGTCGGTGGTCTCCTCGTTCCCGGCCTTAAATCCCTACGGCATCACGTGGGACGGGACCTACTTGTGGTGGCTCGGCGCAGACGACATATTCCGCCAATGCACCTCCTCCGGTTCCGTTATCGGAACGTTCACCGCGTCGCCGATAACCAACGGCCGCGACCTGGGCTGGGACGGCCGGTACTTGTGGTGCCCCGACAGCACCCGGGATTTCGTCTACCGCCTAACGACCGCCGGGTCGATAACGGCCTCCTTCCGCGCCCCGGGCGGCTCGACGTACGGGTGCACCTACGACGGCAAATACCTCTGGGTCACGGATATCGGTACGCCTCGTTACGCCTACCAGATCGACATCGGCTACACGAGCGTCTCGCCCGCGTCGTTCGGCAAGGTAAAAGCCATATTTAGGTAGTCCGTCAAACCGGACGCCCGCGACGGCGCGGGCCGGCTCCGCGTATTAGTTTTCCCCGGCGGTTCGGGATAGGGCAAGGTTTTAACCTCGCCTCCGATCCGCCGGGGGGTTTTTACGCCTGACGAAGCGCCGGTTGGGAGCTACGTTTGCGTCGAAGGGAGGGATCGTTTTGGCGACGTTCAATTGGCTGCGGGTTACCTAACTCGGGACGGCGCTGGTCATATCCGTAGCCGTAGCAGCTGCCCCGAGCTACGGCGGGAGCGAGGGGACAACGATAGCGGCCGCGTCCGACGGCCAAACGTGCCCGGCGTGCGGTTACGAAAACCCACCCGGGGGCAAGTATTGCGTCAATTGCGGCGCGGCGTTACCTAAAAAGCGGCCGGCACGACCGGGGGCGACGAATTGGCGTTTCTCCTTCGGCGGCGGCGTTACGTGCTATCCCATCCAGCGAAAATTCGAACCCATCTTTGGGCTGCCCTTCGGGAGCCTTTCTATTTTGCCGTACTCATTCGACAGAACGTTTCCTTTTGCTTCGATAACGACACCCGCCGAGGGCCAATACCGGCGCGCGCGACGCCGCCTCCTCCCTCGACCCCGGCCTCCCCTAAAACCCTACGTACGGCCCCTCCGTTATCCTGGACCTCACCGACCCCATTGCCCGTCGATACAACACCGCTTTTCCGGACTCCCGGGGTAAAAAAGGAAATTGACAACGCACCCTAAAAATGATAGCCTGGAATAGCGAGTTAAGCCTATTCAAGGAGGAGCGAAAATGAATAGAGCGGCGATTATCGTTGCGATATTTTTCGTGTTAAGCGCGACGGCCTGGGGTGGGTGGAAATCGGAGACCGTCGCCTCCGAGGGCGACGTAGGCGCGGGTTGTTGCCTGGCGGTGGACCGCTGGGGCCGGCCTCACATAAGTTACGTCGATAAAACGCAGGGCAAAGTAATGTACGCCCGCTACTCGGGCTCGAGTTGGGAACTCGATACCGTCGCATCGGACGTCGAAGTACCGGGCAATACGGCACTCGCGCTCGACGCGTACGATGAGCCCTACGTAGTCTTCCAGGATAACGAAGAGAACGAGTTAAAGTACGCATACCGTTCGGGGACCAACTGGGTTACGGAAGGGATTGCCGCCGGAACAGAGCTCGGCTATTACCTTTCCGTCAACGTTTGGCCCACTAACCCGCGCGTCTCGTACACCCAACCCCTAGGTACAAACGTCAGATTGAAATACGCATACCGGGACACCGGTGAATGGTACACGGAAACGGCGGTTTCAAGCGGCGGCGGCAATTTCAACACCCTCTTCATCGACAACGCCGAAAGGCCTAACATCGTATACTGGAACCACAGTTCCTTAAGCGTAAGGCACGCGGTCCGCGACGGCTCGGAATGGTCGATAGACGACATCGCCGAAGGCATAGACTGCGATGCTCTACTCGGTCCGGACGGCAAAATCCACGTCAGCTTCGCGAAGGTCAACAACAAGGGCCTTAACTATGCCGTATCTACGTCCGGCGGAAGCTGGGATATAGAAAACATAGCCGCCGTGAAGGGGTTACCGGCCTTTACCCAAATTTGCGTTAACGGCACCGGAGACGTCTTCATCTCATACTTCAACTTCGATAAGTGGGACCTCCGCATCATGACCAAGAGGGGCGGCTCCTGGACCCACGAAATCGTCGCCACCGGCGCGTACGTGGGCCTACCCCACTCCTCCGCCATCAGCGGCCGCGATCCGGTAATCGCGTACTACGATTCCGACAACAAAGACCTAAAACTCGCCCGCTACGTTACCGACGTCGAGCTAACGTCGTTCAAGGCCGTACGCAACCGTGAAGCCGTGGACATCCGCTGGACCGTCGACGGCGCCGAGGGAGTGGCCGGCTACAACCTCTACCGGGCCGCCGACGAGGCTAAACGCGAGAAGGTAAACCGCGTCCTGATCGAAGGCTCCTCGCCGTTCCTCTACTGCGACGACGCGGCTGCGGCAACCGTCGGGTACCGCTATTGGCTCGAGGCCGTCACCACGACCGGAACGGGGCGCACGTTCGGGCCGGTATCGGTCCCGCCGGCCGCTAAAGCCCGGGCGTTCGCGCTCTACCAGAACGTGCCGAACCCGGCCCCGGGCGCGACGACGTTCTCGTTCGAGCTGCCGGAAGCCTCCGACGTGAAGCTCGTCATATACGACGCCGCCGGCCGCAAGGTGGGCACTGTGGCCGACGGGTACTTCGCCGCGGGCCGCCACGACGTGCCGTTCCAGGGCAACCTCGCACCCGGTGTGTACGTCTACCGCATCTACGCCGGCTCGAGAACGGCCGCGCGCAAGATGGTGGTAGTCGAATAGCACGGAGGAATTAAACTCGCCCGCCCCCCGGGGCGGGCTTTTTATTTCGTACGTCAAAAAGTAATTGCGAAACAGCCGGCGTCGGGTTAAGATAGCCGGAGGTGATTACCTTATGAATAAAACCGTATTCGGCTCCGCGTTTTTAATATTGGCCGGCTCGGCCGCGGCCCTAGCGCCCTTTGTCCACGGCGGCCTGGCCGACATAGCCCCGGGAAGTTGGGCCTTTATAACGCGTACCGGGGAAAGGCTCTTCCCGGCGTCGTACGGGTATACGTTCTACCTGGGCGGCGGCATAACGCAAGACGTCGCAAAATTCCGCCAAAAAAGAATTATCCCGACGCTGAGTTTGGATACGGACGGCGGCTTCACCCGCTTCCACCGGGAATGGCGCAGTAAAGATTTGGAGGGATGGGAGCAGACGTTTTACCAATTTACGGTCGTGGAGGCGTTCACCCTCAGGTTAAAAATACCCGCCGGCAGCCGCCTTATAACGCCGTACATCGGCGTCGGCGGGGGAATCGCGGTCGTACCCACATCCATAGATAAGATCGAAGGGTTCGAGGGTTCGGGCGAAGAAGGTATTTACGAGGATTCGGTCACCGCCTTTAAGCCGGTGTACACGGTACCGTTCGGCGTCGAGATAACGCTCTCGCCCTCGAGCACGATATTTTGGCGTTTCGGGCCCGTGGCGCCGGTCGGCAAGGCCGCCTACGAATACGAAAACAAAGACGGAATCACGCAAAAAGTCGAAGCCGAGCTGCCGAACTCGTTTCTGGTTACGTTCGGGTACAGGTGGGGGTCTTGAGTTACCGACCGTACGGATTAAAATAGTCGTCCGTGGTCGCACCCACGTACCTCAACGAAATCAAAACGCCGTCAAAGTAGTTGCGGCGAGAGCTCCGCTGCCGGAAACTGTTACCGGCCCGATGCCTCCGTCGGCCTTCGAACCGAACTCCCCCCTACTAACCGTACGATTTAAAAGTCGTTCTCAAGAGCCGTTATTCCACGGATATTAACTCCGAAATAACGTCCTCAGGAAGCGAAATGGGAGATATGTTACTTTCATTTCCGCTCCAACCTTCGGTCTACTTTGCTACCCCGCGGTCGCGAAAAATTAAAGGTGAGCTAAAAGCGCCCCACCGTCGAACGCGACGACGTTACGTTCCCGCCGCGCGAATTCTAAACCAGCGGCTAAAACCGCCGGCCGTACGAGTATATTCTAAATGGGGTCGGTACCCGGTTTTTTTATAGCGCCGCCCACCCTCGTTATGATATAAAAGACCCGTGGCCCCGAGGGTACTTGTAATAGCCGAGGGCGACGTACGCGACGGCGCCGAGGGCGAAACGGCCGCCATCGACCTGTTCGACGGCCCCCTACTCTCTTTGGCGCGGGACATGAGGGCGCGGGGAGATTGGCCCGAAGACGTCGCCCTGTACGTCGTTACGTCCCAGTTCGGTATGGTCCCGGCGGACAAACCGTTGAAACCGTACCGCCGTACGATGACCGCCGACCTCGCCGCAGATGTTATATACGATAACTTCGGCCGCCTGGCGGCGGCACTGGCGAAAGCGCAACCGGCCGAGCTGATGCTGGCGGCACCCGACCTTTATCGCCGGGCGCTGATTCGGAAAGACACGCCCTACGTCCAGAGCGTCCCGGTCGTCTATCTGGACGTGGCCGCGGCGGACGCGACCGACCGGCTGTCGGCCTGGCTCCGGCGCACCGGCTGACGTTTCTTAAATTGGAGATATGAAGAGAATCTTTTTTTACCCGGCCACCGTCCTGGCGACCGGGTTTGCATATGGCCTTCTCGAGGGGTTGCTCGCGCTCGGCTTTAGGCCGGGCGGCGTTACGCCCGTCGGGGACCTCCCCCTCTCACTCGCGCACCGCTGCCTCTTCTACACCATATTCTCCGCGGCCCTCGGTACGCTAACTTTCCTGGGCGCCGCGGCGGTCGCGCGCGCCCGCAGGCGCGGAGGGCCGTCGGCGCCGCGCGCGGCCGCGGCCGCCGTGCTCGGGTGCGCGCTAGCCGCCAACCTGTTCTGGACCGTAATAGCGATCTCGAAATTAAAAAAATTCGAGCTGGGGGGGCGAGCGTTCAACGTCTGGGAACCGGCGGGGTTTTTTACTTTTTTGTTCTGGCCGATGGTCGTACTTATAGTCGCCGGGGCCGTTATCGTATATAAATTATTGGGTAAAATAAAAAGGCCCGCGCGCGTCGCGGGGGCGGCGGCCGC
>DATKVX010000128.1 GCA_035529855.1 bacterium | reverse complement strand
GACGCCGCCCTCGGGCAAGCCGATGTCTTTCGGCCTGTTCCAGAATTACCCGAACCCGGCGCGGGACGATACGGTCTTCAAGTACACGCTGCCGGCTCGCGCGGAAGTGGAGCTGGTGGTGTACGACCTGAGCGGCCGCCGCGTCGCGACGGTAGCGAAGGACGTCCGCGAGGCCGGCGTATATGAGGAACGGTACGGCCTGATGGACGACGGCGGGAAGCCGCTGCCGGCGGGCGTGTACCTGTACCGCCTGAGTGCCGGCGCCGACGTCGCGACCAAGAAGATGGTTGTAGTGCACTAGGGCGGGCGTGTGACGGCGATAGGCTGGGCCCCGTCCTCAGGGCGGGGCCTTTTAACGTACAAAACGGGTAGTTCGCGGGTCGCATCGTCCGGCGGCGTTAAAAAAACGCTTGACTTTGGTTCCTCGTTTAAATATACTACGTTTTAGAAGAGCTGACGCCGAGCCGAGGAGGCAAAGCGTCTACAATTGAATATCGGCCTGGGGCGTACGGAAGGCGGTGAAAAGCCGCCGCGGCCCCGCCACTGTAAGCGGTTACGAAAGCCGGCATTTATGCCACTGGGAAACCGGGAAGGCGCCGGCCGGTAGGATGACCCGCGAGCCAGTAAACTTGGCCTCAGGCTGCTTGTCCCCGGCGGAAGCCGGGTAGACCCCTACGACGGGTAGGGCGACAAGATTACTAAGTAATCGCGCCGGCCGTCGGGCCGGCTTTTTTTATGGTCAAAAAGGGATACCGCGCGTTTCTGGTTACGGCGGCCGTCGCCGCGGCCTTGGCGGCTTGCGGCAAACCCGCGCCGCGGCGGGTAACCGAGGAGACGAGGTCGTTTCGGGACGACCTAGGCCGCGACGTCGACGTTCCCGTCGCGCCGCGCCGCATAATTTGCACGTCGCCCGAGATGACGGAAATCCTGTTCGCCCTCGGCGCCGGGGGGCGCGTCGTAGGCGTCGTGCGGGGCTGCGATTGGCCGCCGGCGGCGCGCGAGCTGCCGTCGGTGGGTGATTTCTCGAACGTTTCGTTGGAGCGGGTCGCGGCGCTCGAGCCGAACTTGGTAATCGCGGCGGGCCACGAGCAAAACCGCATCGTCGCCCAACTCGAGCGCCTGGGGGTCCCTACGGTCGCTTTCCTCGCCCCCGATATCGCGAGCGTTAGACGCAACGTCAAGGCCGTCGGGGCCATAGTGGGGGAGGAGGCGAAGGCGGCCGAACTCGTCGCGGCGTTTGACGAGAAAATAAGCGCCATAACCTCGGAAGCGGAAAAGGTGCCCTTAGGAGATAGGCCGCGGGTATACCTCGAGATATGCCCCGAGCCGCTGATGACCGTTGCCGAAGGGTCGTTCGTGCGCGACGCCATCGTCTTGGCCGGCGGCGTAAACGTCGGCGCGGGGCTGCCGCGGCCGTATTCGCGCATCGAGGCCGAGGTCGTCATCGCCCGCGACCCCGAGGTGATCGTCTTGTGCCACGGCGGGACGACGGCCGCGGACGTAGCGGCCCGTACCGGTTGGGGTCAAATAACCGCCGTTAGAGAGAAGAAAATCTGCGAGTTAAATCCGGATTTAATTTTACGCGCCGGCCCTCGGTTGGCCGAGGGGGTGGCGGCGCTATACCGCATATTTTACCCCGAACGCGCCGAAGGGGAGGGTATCGGTGAATCGTAAGGTCGCGACGTTCGTCACCCTCGGCTGCGGCCTACTGGCCGTGTGCGCCGCTTCGGCGTTGATGGGGCCGGGGCTCGGGCCCGCGGCGTCGGCGCGCGCACTGGGAAAACTATTCGCGGGCGGCGTCCTCCCGGCGGACGAGTACGCGATTATCGTGGTACGTATGACGAGGTTGGCTGCGGCCCTTTGCGTCGGCGTCGCGTTGGCGACGGCGGGGACGTCGCTCCAGGCGCTACTCCGCAACCCGTTGGCGGACCCGTATATATTGGGGATTGCCGCCGGCGGCGGCTTCGGCGCCGCGGTCGCGACGGCGTTGGGCTTAGGCGGCGGCTTGGCGGCGTTTTCGGCGGTCAACGTCTTCGCTTTCGCGGGCGCCCTCGCGGCCGTAATGGCCGGGTTCGTCGTGGCCCGCGCCGCGGGCATACTCTCCGTGCACGCGCTCCTCCTCGCGGGCGTAATGGTGGGCGCGTTCTTCACGTCGTTGATTTTATTGGTACTCGCCGTCGTGCCGGCTCGAGACCAGCACGCGGTTTTTTTGTGGCTAATGGGCGACCTCGCGAGCCCCGACATAACGCCCGTAAAGGTCGGCTTCACCGCGGCCGTCGTCGTCTTGTGCAGCGGCGTACTGTTCTTGCTCGCGCGGCCGTTGGACATCATCGCCCTCGGCGAGGAAAGCGCGTTCCATTTGGGCCTTTCGGTAGAGAAGTTCAAGTTGCTGGTTTTGGGGTGCGCGGCGCTCGCGACGGCGTCGGTGGTCGCTTTGGCCGGGCCTATCGGCTTCGTCGGCATCGTCGTGCCGCACGCGCTGCGCCGTATAATCGGGCCGCGCCACTTACCGCTTCTGGCCGCGGCGGCGGCGGGGGGCGCGGCCTTGGTGGCCGTCGGCGATACGCTCGTGCGGGTAACGGCGGATTATTTCAATATGCCCATCGTCCCGGTCGGGGTTTTTACGGCGCTGGTGGGGGCGCCGTATTTCCTGGTGATATTACGGAAGAAGGGGTACTGATTTGGCCGCGCCCTTAGTAGAAGCGTTGGACGTTTACTTCTCCTGGCCTACGGGGCCGGCGGTGAAGGGCGTCAGCTTCGCCGCGGCCGCGGGCGAGATGGTAGCGGTCGTCGGCCCCAACGGCGCCGGCAAGAGTACGCTCTTGCGTTTGCTTTCGGGTTATTTGAAACCGGACCGGGGCGAGGTCCGGTTGGCGGGGCGGGATATCGGCCGGTACGGCCGGCGCGACGTCGCCCGGCTTGCCGCGTTCGTCCCGCAATACAGCGAAGTGAACTTACCGTATACGGTGGCCGAGTTGGCCATGCTCGCCCGGTACGCGCGGCTGGGGCCGTTTAGGCCGGCGGGCGGCCGCGACCGCGACGTCGTAGCGGAGGCGCTCGAGCTCACCGGCGTCGCGTACCTGGCGGACCGGCCGGTTAGCCAACTCTCCGGGGGCGAGTTTCAAAGGACCGTGCTCGCCCGGGCGCTCGCCCAGGAGCCGGCCCTTATTTTCTTGGACGAACCGACGGCCCACCTCGACATATCGCACCAGGTTCAAATATTCTCGTTGTTAAAACGCCTTAACGCGCGCCGCGGTTTGACCGTTATCGCGGTCCTCCACGACCTCAATATGGCCGCGGCGCATTTCCCGCGGGTCGTCCTGCTGGCTTCGGGCGAAGTCGAGGCGGACGGCGTTGCGGACGAAGTGTTGGCGGAAGATAAGTTGTCGAAGGTTTACGGTTGTATCGTAAAAACGCGAACCGTGGAAGGTAGGAGGTTCGTATTTCCGGAATTACAACAATAGGAGGAGGTTGGACGATGGGTAAGTTGCGCATTATTTGTATCATCGGGATAACGGCATCGTGGACGGTCCTCGGCGGCGCCGCCGCTGGCGTCGAAGTAGACGAGGAAGATATCTTCCCCGGCGACCCGATCGTAATTACGGCCATAGGCGAACCCGCCCGCGAGTCCGAGGTTCCGTTCGGCATAAGCGCCGTGACGGCGGAAGAGCTGCAGCTCCTCGCCGCGGAGAATTTGGCGGAAGGGCTCGTGCGGGCCGAAGGCGTCTACGTACGCGAGTACGGCGGGCCCGGGGCGAGTGCGACGTTGTCGATGAGGGGAGGGTTCGCGAAACAGACGCTCGTTATGGTGGACGGCCAACCGGTGAACAGCCACCAGGGCGGCGAGGTGGACTTCAACGCCGTAACGTTGGAAGACGTCGAGAGGGTGGAAGTGATGGCCGGGCCGTCGTCGGCCCTTTACGGCGCCAACGCGACGGCGGGCGTCGTGAACGTCATTACGCGCGGCGTGCCGGCCGAGCCGACGGTGACGTTCGGCGGCAGGTACGGCACTTACAACGGCGTCGGGACCGCGGTCGAGGCGGGGGTGCCTTTCGGCAGGATCGGCGTGACCGGCGGCGG
>DATKVX010000127.1 GCA_035529855.1 bacterium | reverse complement strand
ACCTCGAGCGGGTCGGCCCAAACGCCCGTCGGCGCCGCCGCGGCCGGGGGCGGTTCGACGCCGAAGGCCGCCGTCGCGAGGACTACTACTACGGCCACCACGGCCAAGGCCGCCATATTAACGTTCGCAAGCTTTTTCATGATACCTCCGTTTGTTGCCTTCGGTCGCCATACGCCGGCTCTATTGCAAATACTGCTCGCTCGCCTTCGCGCGTGCCCGCGCCGTACCCCGCAACCAGGCGACCAACGCGTTAATACCTGAAGCCCAGCAGGTTCCAGTAATTCAACCACAGCACGAACGCCGCCGCGGCCGCCGCTACCAGCGTATAGTGCACGCGGCCGGGGACGCGCCAGAACCCCTTGACCCACGCCACGACGGCCAGGACGACGACAGCTGCGGCCAACGCCGTAGTAACGATTGAAATCACCAGCGCCACCTTTAACGCGGCCGGCAAGCCGTAGAGGATGCCCACCGGGTCGAAGAAGCGCAACACGATAACGACGAAGACGACGTTTAGAAAGCTCAACCCCCACGCGCACAGTCGCGCCAGCCGCGCGAGGAATGGGTCGCGAGGGCGTTGTCGGCGGCGGCCTAGAAACCAGCCCAGCGGCCAGATGAATATCGCCGACAGGAAGAGCGCCTGGCACGCGGCCCGCACGAAGCGGTGAAACGACGCCGCCTGATACCACGGAACCCGGACCAGCGCGTTCGTGGGGTCGTTCTCGAAGAAGGCGTACTTGACCCGGCCCCGCTCGTCCGCGCGGAAGACCAGTTTATCGCCCAACGTCCCGTCGGCCTCGACGCGGCGGAACGTCCCCGGCTCAAGCTCCACGTATCGGCACGGCGGCCGGCCCAACCCGCCCGGGGCGAGCAGATACCCGTCCGGCGTCACCTTTACCGTGGGCGGGTATAAAAATGTCATGAACTTCAGCAGGCGGGTGGAAACGCGCCGTGATATTACGTAAGAACCGGCATAGGGCGCCGCGGCGCGGGCCGCCCCCGGCCCGGGCTCAGGCGCCGGTTTCTTGGTCGCGGGGAAATACCGGTCCGCGAACGCGTACAATAAATCGAGGCGCGCGAAGGCGCCGTCGAAGCTGTTGTACGAGACGAAGACGCCGACGTCGTGTTCCGGAAACAACGCTAGGGCGGTATGGAAGTGAATGGTATCGCCGCCGTGCCAAATGACGCGTTCGCCGTTGAGCGTCATTTCCGTAAAGCCGTGGGCCCAGCCGTTTACGCGCGGGTCGGCGGTGAAGAGGTGTCGGTGCATCTCGCGGGCCGCGGCCTCCCCCAGAATGCGGCTCGAGCCGTAGCGGCCGTCCTCCAAATGGGCCAACATAAAGCGCGCCATGTCCGTCGCCGGAGCGCTTAGCGAGGCCGCGGGATACTGCTGCTGCCATTCGAAGTCCTGCGGCTCGAAGAGGCCGTCACCATACTTGTACCCCACCGCCACGTCAGGCTCGAGCGCGGCCGGCAGCGGCTCGCGGAACGTGCTGCGCCCCATACCCAGCGGCTCGAAGATATGTTGCTCCACGTATCGCTCGAACGGTACGCCCGCGACCCTTTCCACAATGTAGCCGGCCAGCGCGGCACCGTAATTCGAGTAGGCCGGAACCTCGCCCGGGGGGTAAATACGCGCCGGAACGTCTCCCTTTATGTACGTTGCCAAGGGCTTGAGGTCCTTCGCGCGGTTTACGTATACGTCGGTAGGCGTATCCTCGAAACCCGACGAGTGCGTCATGAGATTTGCCAACGTTATCGGCTTGCCGAAGGCCGGCGGTATCCGGAGATCGCCCAAATATTCATTTACGTCGGCGTTGAGGTCCAGCTTGCCCTTCTCCACCAACTGCATCACCGCGGTCCAGGTGAAGAGCTTGGATACCGAGGCGAGGCGAAAGAGGGTCCGGTCCGCGACTACGGGCCGGTGCGTCGCCAAATCGGCGTAGCCGTACCCTTTCGCGAAGAGAAGCTCGCCGTCGGCTACGACCGCGACCGTCGCCCCCGGGATGTGGTAAGACTTGAGCTGTTCCGCCATCACGCCGTCGACGAAGGCCTCCACCTCGAGGGGGTCGGCCCAAACGCCCGTCGGCGCCGCCGCGGCCGGGGGCGGTTCGGCGCCGAAGGCCGCCGTTGCAAATATGACGACGCCTACGGCCAAGGCCGCCGTAACAAAATTAGCAAACGTTTTCATGATACCTCCGTCTTTTTAATTCGGTTGCCTAGGGTCACGCCGCCAGCCCGCGCCCTAACCGGCGAGCAAATCGCCAACGCGTTAATACTTGAAACCCAGCAGGTTCCAGTAATTCAACCACAGTACGAACGCCGCCGCGGCCACCGCTACCAGCGCATAGTGCACGCGGCCGGGGACGCGCCAGAACCCCTTGACCCACGCCACGACGGCCAGGACGACGACAGCTACGGCCACTATGGTGGTAATGATCGGAAGCGCCAACGCCGCTTTCAAACCGGCCGACACGCCGTAGGGTGCATCCGCCAACCCCAGGAAATACGTCACGACGGCGACGAGGAAAACGACGTTCAAAAAGCTCAACCCCCACGCGCAAAATCGCGCCACGCGCGCGAGGAGCGGGTCGCGGGCGCGCTGCCGGCGGCGGCCTAACAACCAGCCCACCGGCCACGTGAATATCGCCGACAGAAAGAGCACCAGGCACGCGCCCAGCACGAACCGGTGAAACGGCGCGGCCCCATACCACGGAACTCTCATCAGTACGTTGGTGGGGTCGTTCTCGAAGAAGGCGTACTTAACGCGGCCGCGCTCGTCCAACCGGAAGACCAGCTTGTCGCCCAACGTACCGTCGGCCTCGACG
>DATKVX010000126.1 GCA_035529855.1 bacterium | reverse complement strand
TCCCCCCCCCCCCCCCCCCCGCCGAATACTACCGCTCCCCGACGGCCTCGCGTAGCGAGAACGGGCGATAAACGCCCCCCCCCTCCGCAACGGGACTTCGCGGGGGCGCCCGGGCAAAAAGCGCCATCCGGGCGGCCGAAGTTTAGGCCGCGAACTCCCCGAAAGCGCAAGCCGTTCCCGCCCGGCCACGGAACCCCCCGGCGTAAAAAACGCGTAACTATTCCCGCCCCGCCGATACTTATATCGTGGCAAACGGCTTGACATCGACGACTTTTTAAAATATAATAACCGTTGGAATCAACACTGAGAGAATAAAACGAGAGGTACTGATGGAATATCAAAGTAAAAAGTACGGTACGTTGCGGGCCATATTCGTAACCGCGGCCGCCGCGGCGGCGGCTATGGCACTAACGGGTTGCTTGTTTAGCCCGCCGGACCCTGAGCGGCCGCAGCAACCCGTCTTAATGACCAGCCCCGTAAACGTCTTAAAAAACATCGAAATCGCGTACAACCAAACGGACATTAACCTTTACAAAAAGGCTTTGAGCCCCAATTTCGTCTTCTACTTCGACCCCCGCGACGTGGGGAAATCGCCGCCCGGTAACGAGAACTACATAATCCCCGAATCGTGGAGCTATACGGACGACTGGAGCGCTACGGAAAAAATGTTCCAGAACGCATACAGCATTTCGCTCTCCATACCGACGAGCCGCGTCGGCGAGCCAGAACCCGAAGAAAACGAATACCAGGCTGATAATATATCCATATCGCTCATCTTAATGATAGACGAACTTAACGGTTATGGCGCCGACCAGGGTTATTGTAATTTCAAGTTCGAAAAATATCAGAACGAACAAAGCGAGGACCGCTGGCGGCTTATAGCCTGGTGGGATAGAACCAGCGTTCCAACGTAAACCGTGAAAAAGGGCGACGCCGTCGCCCCTTTTTTTTCCGAAAAATATGCTGGGCGTCTACGTACACGTCCCCTTCTGCGCAAGCCACTGCAGCTACTGCGACTTCGCGACGGCGCCGTACGACGAGCGCGCGGCGGCGCGGTACGTTAGAGCGCTTATGGGCGAAGTCGGCGCCGCGTCCCTATCGCTCGGCGACGTGCGCGCCGACACCCTCTACCTCGGCGGCGGAACTCCTACCGCGCTCGGGGCGGTACGCCTAAGCGAAGCCTTAGCGGAGTTTACGGGCCGCTTCGCCGTTGCGCCCGAGGCCGAGGTAACTTGCGAGGCCAACCCGGAGTCGTTGACCGGCGAAGTCCTGGAAGCGCTGGCCGACGGCGGCGTCAACCGCTTGTCGCTCGGGATACAGACCTTCGACGACGCTATGCTTAAAACCCTCGGGCGGCGGCACAGCGCGGCGCAGGCCGAAGACGCCTATTGGCGCGCCCGGGCCGAAGGCTTCGCGGACGTCTCCATCGACCTGATGTACGGCCTGCCGGGGCAAAGTTTAAACGATTGTGCTCGCGACCTCGAGCGTGGCCTGGCGCTGAAGCCGGACCACGTCTCACTCTACGGCCTTACGCTCGCGCCTAACGTTAAAATGTACCGCGAGCGGGCGGCCTACGAATTCCCGGGCGACGACGAACAGGCCGCGATGTACTACAAGGCCGTGGACACGCTAACCGCGGCCGGTTTCGTCCACTACGAGACGTCGAACTTTGCGCGGCCGGGACGCGAGTGCCGCCATAATCTAAAGTATTGGCGCGACGAGGAATATATCGGCTTCGGGCCGTCGGCGGCCAGCCATTGGCGCGGCGGCCGTTACCGAAATCCGCCCGACTTAGACGAATACTGCGCCGCCGCGGCGACGGGTCGTTGGCCGCTCGCGAACCCGGAACCGTCCGACCCCTACCGGGAAATGAGGACGGCGGCGGTCCTGGGGCTCCGCCTGACCGCGGGCATCGACGCCGCGGCCTTCGAAGATAGGTTCGGCGTCAACCCCCGGGCGTATTATCAAAAAGAACTCGCGGAATTCGCCGCCGCGGGATTGGTAACGGTAGACGGAAACAACGTCCGACTTAGCCGGGAGGGCTTGTTCCTCGCGGACGAGGTTTTCGCGGCGCTAATTTAACGTTGACGCCGCGATAGACTTATGGTATAAAAACGCGATGTATTTGAAAAGCAGCCGGCAGCTCGTTCTACTACTTCGGGAGGCGTAAGCGTCCGCCGGCGGCAGCATACCCAAAAACACAGGCGGGCGCTCAGCCCGCCGTTTTGATAACTCCCGCAGCCGAGGTGTGACGGACATGGCGAAGGCCGACGAATACGACGCCCCGATAGTCGAAAAAAAGTGGCAGGAATTCTGGGAAGAGGCCGGCCTCTTCGAGGCCGACGAGGATTCGAAAAAGGCCAAATTCTACCTGCTCGAGATGTTCCCCTACCCGTCGGGCGACCTCCACGTAGGCCACATGAAGAACTACTTCATCGGCGACGTCCTGGGTCGCTACAAAGCTATGCGGGGGTACGAGGTCCTTCACCCCATCGGTTGGGACAGCTTCGGCCTGCCGGCGGAAAACGCCGCCATCCAGCGCGGCATTTCGCCGGCCCAATGGACCGCGGAGAACATCGCGACGTCCCGCGAGACGCTGAAGCGCGCCGGCGTCGGTTACGATTGGCGCCGCGAAGTCGCCGCCTACCGCCCCGACTACTACAAATGGACGCAATGGCTCTTTCTCAAATTTTACGAGCGCGGCCTGGCGTACCGTACGTCCGGCCCCGCGAACTTCTGCCCGGGGTGCAGGACGGTCCTGGCTAATGAACAGGTCGTAGACGGGACGTGCTACAGGTGCGATACGCCGGTGGAGCGGCGTTACCTCGAGCAGTGGTATTTCAAGATAACGGCATACGCCGACCGCCTGCTCGACGACCTCGCGCTGCTCGAGGAAAATTGGCCCCGCCACGTCGTAACGCTGCAGCGTAACTGGATAGGCCGGAGCGAGGGCCTGACCGTACGCTTCCCCGTCGTCGGGGGCGACGGCCGCCGCTTCGACGTATTCACGACCCGCGCCGACACCCTTTTCGGCGTGACGTTTATGGCGCTCGCGCCCGAGCACCCCGCTATACCCGAGTTGATAAAAGGGCTCCCGACGGAAGACGAAGTGGAGTCGTTCTGCCGCGACGCGATAAATAAGGCCGAGGTCGACCGCGCGTCCGCGGCGGGCGAGAAGTCCGGCGTCTTCATCGGCCGGTACGCCCGCAACCCCTTGAGCGGCGAGGAGGTCCCGATCTGGGTCGCCGACTACGTCCTCATCAGCTACGGCGAGGGGGCCGTTATGGGCGTCCCCGCCCACGACCAGCGCGATTTCCTCTTCGCCCGCAAGTACGGCATCCCGGTCGTCCCCGTCATCCGGCCCCCCGACGGCGGCCTGGCGGACGAAAGGGAGATGACGGAGGCGCTCGAGGACTACGGCGTTATGGAGAACTCCGGCCCGTACTCCGGCCTGACGACCGAGGAGGGCAACGCCAAGCTCGCCGAAGTCGGCCCGAAGGAGGGCTGGGGACGGCCGGCGGTCAACTACCACCTTCACGACTGGCTCATAAGCCGCCAGCGGTACTGGGGCGCGCCCATTCCGATAATCCACTGCTCGAGCTGCGGCGAAGTCCCGGTCCCCTACGACGAGTTGCCGGTGCTGCTTCCGCCCGAAGATAAGGTGGACTTTGCGCCCGCGGAGCGTTCGCCGTTGGCGAGCTGCCGCGAGTTCGTCGAGACGACGTGTCCCAAATGCGGCGGCCCGGCCGAACGCGACGCCGATACCATGGATACGTACGTGGACTCGAGCTGGTACTTCCTGCGTTACTGCGACGCGCATAACGGCGAGAAGCCGTGGGAACCCGCCCGCGTTAACTTCTGGATGCCGGTAGACCAGTACATCGGCGGCGACGAACACGCGGTGAGCCACATGCTTTACGCGCGCTTCTTCCAGAAATTCCTCGCCGACGAAGGGCTCGTACGCGACGCGGAGCCTTTCCCCCACTTCTTCAATCAGGGGATGGTCAAGGCCCGCGTCGCGAAGGCCGACGGCTCGGCCGCGATGGAGGTTATGTCGAAGTCGAAAGGGAACGCCGTCCCGGCGGGCCCGTTCATCGCGGAACACGGCGCCGACGTGACCCGGCTTTACATAACCTTCGCCGGCCCGCCCGGCAAGGATATGGAGTGGACCGACGAAGGCGTGGGCGCCGCGGCGAAGTGGCTCGGCCGCGTGTGGCGCCTCGTCGTTGGGAATATAGGAACCGTGCGCGACTCGCTGGACGCCGAAACGCTCTCCCCGAGCGAAAGAGGACTGTACCTGACGACCCACCAGACGCTGAAACGCGTTACCGACGACCTCGAGCGCCTGCACTTCAATACCTGCATCGCGTTCCTGATGGACTTCGTTAATGCCCTGTACGCGTACGAAGATAAAAAATCGCCCGCGTTCGGCTACGCCCTCTACCACTTGATGAAGATGCTCGCGCCGTTCGCACCCCATATGGCGGAGGAGCTTTGGCACCGCGCCGGCCACGACGACTCGGTTTTCCGCGACCAGTGGGAAGAATACGACGCGGAACCGGTCGGCGCGGCGCGGGTTACGGTCGTCGTCCAGGTGAACGGCAAGGTGCGAGGCCGCGTCGACGTCGCCGCCGGCTCGAGCGAAGACGACGTCTTCGCCGCCGCCGCCGAAGACACCAACGTCGCGCGCTACCTGGAGGGTAAAGAAGTCGCGAAAAAAATACTTGTGCCCGATAAGCTTTTGAATGTAGTATGTAAGTAAGTTTTTACCCGGCCTGCGAATAACGGGCCGAAGCCTACGGAGGGTCCGACGGTAAACGTTAACGCAAGCGCAAGCGACGACAAAAGGTGCCCCGTACGCCTTAAGTCGTCGCCGTTTTATTAAAAGCAGCGGCGGCGTAATACTAAAGATATCAGTCTATTCGGCTGTTTATGTTAAAGAAGATTGCCATATAATATGACGGCTCTCTACGAGGCCAAGACCGTAGGAGGGTAAAGGATGCGATACCTCAAGGTAATAATAATATCTACCGCTACGGCCATAGGTACCGCGTACGCCGTGGCGGTAGACGTACCCGTCGAACAACTTACGGTAAACTTAGGGTTTCTCCTAAAAGCCGGCCATTATTATAATTATTACGACGTCGGCGACGACCACCTCAGTTCTAGTAATTTCTACGTTTCCGACGCGGAGTTACGCGTTTACGGCAGGGTATTCGACAAGGTCGATTACGACCTAAAACCTTACCTAACGACGTACGACCGCGTTTACTTGCGGGAAGCTTATATCGGAACCGCCTTACCCGCCGGTTTTTCAGGCAAGGTAGGCCGCTTCTTCGTACCCTTCGGCGTCGAGGCCACGACGTACGAGGGTTATCTTATATGCAACGCTCGGACCGTAACCTCCACCAGAATCGCGCTAGGGAGGAACTACGGCGTCCGGTTCGACTATCTCCTCGAGCGCGAGCGCTGGCCTTATAAAATCGGCGCCGCGGCAGGCGTATTCAACGGCGAGGGTCCCCTGGTCAACGGTGCCGGTAGGGTTTACGGCGCGCCGGTCCCGGGCCTTAAAAACCTTGACGTCGGCCTCTCGTATTTCTACGCGAAAGAGTACAGGTGGAAATACCGTGAATATCAGCCCAGGGAGTTTCACTTCCTTCCGGAGCCCCGCGTCGGCGCCGACTTATCTTTAACAACCTGGCGTTTCGAATTCCTGGCCGAGTATATGCAACGTTTTATCAACGATTACCCGATCCGAGCACACGAGTACAGGGAACCCTATTTCGTTTACAAGGATACGTACGAACGCGGCTATTTCGGCACGTTGACGTATACCCAACCGCTGCCGTGGCGTTACTTCCAGGACTTCGCGCCGTACGCGCGCTACGAGCGCTGGAAACCCGCCATCCTCGAGCGGGGCGATATCGCCGAAGACCGCTACACCGCGGGCCTCGCGCTGCACTTCCTCGGCCGCAACCTTATGTTCCGCGGCGACTACACGCGCATCCTCGAGGACGAATACCGCACGTCCAACGACGTAATCGCGAGCGAGTTCCAGGTGATGTTCTAACGCCGATTCAGTCATGAAGGACCGTTAAAAACCCGCCGATAATTATGGAAAAAGCCGGCCCTTTGGCCGGCTTCGACATTTCGCCATCGAGCGTAGTTATCGGTACCTTTCCCTATTCCCCTTTACATATTCTACCAACCGCGCCAACCCTTCCTCAAACGACACCTTCGGCGCCCAACCTAATATTTCTTTGGCCTTCGCGCCCGAGATGCAGATGCGGTGGATCTCGCCCGGGCGAAGCGGCTCTCGCCGCGGCTCGAGCTTATTACCCGTCAACGCCGAAAGGCTGTCGAATATTTCGGGGACCGTCGTCTCTTTACTCGAGCCGACGCATAATATCCCGCTGAAATCGCTGTCGGCGGCGAGCGCGTGCGCGTCCACGACGTCGTCTATATAAACGTAGTCGCGCGATTCGGTGCCGTCGCCGAATATAATGCAAGGCTCGCCGTCGAGCATCTTCAAAGCGAAGATGGCGGTCACGCCCGCCTCGCCGTGCGGGTCCTGCCCCGGCCCGTACACGTTCGGGTACCGCAGCGCGACGTAATCCAAACCTCGTTGGACGTTATATAGATATAGATACCGTTCCACGGCCAGCTTGGAGCAGCCGTATTGGGAAACAGGTCGCGCCGGCGTTTCCTCGGTAACGGGTAATCCTTCCGGCTCGCCGTAGACGGCGCCGCCGCTCGAGGAGAAAATAAACTTCTTGACGCCGGCCGCCAGCGCGGCTTCGACGACCTTGATGGACCCCACGATGTTGACGTCGGCGTCGAAGGCCGGCTCCGTGGTCGAGATGCGGACGTCCATTTGGGCGGCGTGATGGCTTATTACGTCGGGCCGCTCCGCCGCCACGGCCTCGGCGAATTCCAAGTCGCGGATATCGAGCTCGTAAAAGGCCGCGCCCTCCGGGACGTTGCCCCGCCGCCCGGACGAGAGGTTATCTACTACGGCGACCTCCCACCCCGACGCGAGGTATCGCTCCGCGACGTGGGAACCTATGAAACCCGCGCCGCCCGTGACCAGTATCTTCACTTTATTTATCCCTCATATGGCGCAACAACAGTACGGCCGCCACGATGAAGCACGTCCAGCCGAAGTCCAGATAGGTTTGCGCCGGCAATTGCAACGCCGGGAATATGAAGTCGCGGTTTACGAGGCGCGTCAAGATAGCTATAACCCAACCGATAAACCCGGCTACGATGAAGATGTCGGCAAGCCTTTTCATAAAACCTCCGTCTTAGGGGGATTTCCGCGTCCTGCCTATTCGCTCCAGGAAGGTTCGTAATCGGCGCTTTCGTTTACGGTAAGTTGCTCGAGCAACTCGCCTTCCACCGAAAAAATATATATGTCCAGGTCCCCGTCTTTATCCGAAGTTACCGCCAGATAAGCGCCGTCCGGGGACGGCGCGCCGCGCGCCTCCGTGCTCTCCAGCGCGACCATCTCGCGCGTCCCGGACCCGTCGCGGCCTACCGCCATCAAGTCGTAATCGCCGCCGCGGTTGGTAACGTAATAGACCGTTTCGCCGTCCGGCGAAAACGACGGCATGGTATCTACTCCCGGCGAAAGGGTCAAGTTCTTCTTGGCGCCGTCTTCGAGAAGCATGACCTCGTTGTCACCGCCGTCCTCGACGTACGCCAACGCGCCGTCGGACGCCATCCGGGCCATGAATTGGTCGCCTTCCCCGGCGACCAATATTTCCGTGTCGCCGGTTTCGACGTTCAACCGCCAGATATCTTTATCGCCCTGCGCCATCGCCGTATATATTATCCACCGCCCGTCGGGTGAAAAAGACGGGTCTATCTCCGAGTACGGCGTGTCGGTCAAACGGCGGAGCCCCTTGCCGTCAACGCCGACCAGGTAGAGTTCGTGGTTGCCGTCGCGGTTACTAACGAAGACGACGCGGTCGCCCGCCGGGGAAAGGGCCGGTTGGTCGTCGTACCCTTTGTCGTTGGTGAGACGGACCACGTCCGAGCCGTCGCCCTTCATCAGGTATATTTCGTGGTTCCCTTCGCGGTCCGAGGTAAAGGCGATCTTGCCGGGGTACAAGCCGAACGCGCTCAACGCGCACGCCGCCGACGCTAAAACCGCCGCTACGCGCATACGCCCTCCTAATATGCGAGGATATTGATTAATTACTCCTTCTTCCTCTTCTCGGACAATTTTTTGGCGCCCCACGCTACGGCGTACTCGTCCGTAAATACGCCGTTAAAAGGGTCCGTCGCCAGAGCGGACTTTATCGCGGCCAACGCGCCGTCGTAATCCCCGTTCCTCATCCGCAAGCGCGACAGCATCACGTACATTTGGTTTCGCGTCCCCTCGTCTTCGAAATCCTTGGTAAGTCCTACTTCGAACGCCTTTACAGCTTCGTCGAGATCGGGCTTATCGGTGAGGAGGTAATATTCGCCGAGCGCGAAGTACGCTTCGCCGCTCGCGGGGTATTTTTCTACTAAAGCGTCGAGCGTTTCTTTGGCCTTATCGAATTTTTTATCCGCGATGTACGCGCGGAACCGCAGCCGCGTTACGGCGATTCTATCCTCCGCCTTTTCGGAATATTTCTCCGCTTTAGCCAACGCCTCAAGTACCTTTTCGTTTTCGCCGCGGTACATATGGTATACCGCCATACCACGATAACCGGCCCAGTGCTCCGGGCCCAGTTTGACGGTGCGCTCGAAGCGCTCCCGGGCGAGGTCGGCGTGAGCGTCGGCGAGCAACGCGAAGTCCACGCGCGACGGCCCCCTGGTCATTTGGGCCTTCGTTTGGTACTGCAAGGCCAGCTCGACGTAAACCCAGCCGATGCCGTAGTTCACCTCGACGTCGTCCGGGGCGAGCGCCAGGGCTTCGTTGAGAGCGTCGCCCGCTTCCTCGTAGCGGCCGGACCGCGCCGCTTTACGGGCGGTATTAAAAAGGACTTTAGCCTGCGCCTGCTTCCGCGCCTCGGCCACTTTGTTCTCGGCGGCCCAGGCCGGATAATCCACGAGCAATTCGTCGTAAAGGCGCACCGCGGCGTCGTAATCGCCGTCGGCGTACAGCGCCTGGGCCCGGGCGTTGATTTCCGCGCCCGGTTCGGCCTTTTTCTCACAACCGGCCGCAACGACCATTAAAAACGTAATCGCCGCCGCTGCCGCCGCTCGGGCAGTATTCTTGTACACTATTCCTCGCCTTCCAAAGCCAGGAGCTCTTCGTAAAGGCTCTTCGCCTTTTTCTTAAGTTTCTTGGGGACAACTACCCGCAACGTTACCACCTGGTCGCCCACCGTTTTCGTGCCCGGGCGCGGGACGCCGGCCCCCTTTATCCTTATAGCGTCGCCGTCCCGGCTGCCGGCCCGCACTTTAACCTTCTCCTCGCCGGCGAGCGTCGGCACGACCACGTCGCCGCCCAAGGCCGCGCGCGGCGGCGTTATCTCGAGTTCGTACAGAACATCGTCGCGGTCGCGTTTAAATATTTTATGGGGTTTGACGCGCACCTCTACGTACAAGTCCCCGGGGGGGCCGCTGTAGCGGCCGCTCTCACCCTCGCCCACAAGGCGTACGCGCATGCCGTCGTCTACGCCCGCGGGGACGTCGACTTTAATCGCGCGGCGCTCGAGCCGGACGCCCCGGCCGCCGCACTTTTCGCACGCCTCCCCCATTACCTCGCCTTCGCCCCCGCAGCGAGGACAAGGCATGCCTACGCTGAAGAAGCCGTGCCGCTGGACGACCTCGCCGGCGCCGTGGCAAACCGGGCACGGTTCAGGGGGTTTGCCGCCGACGCCGCCCGTGCCGTCGCAGCCGCCGCACGTACGCAGTCGCTCGACTTCGACCTCGCGAACGGCGCCGCGAGCGGCCTCCTCGAACTCGAGCGTGACGCTAGTCAAGAGGTCGGAACCCCGCCTGGGCCTCCGGCGGCGGCGCGTAGGCCGGGCCCCGAACAAATCCGACAACAAGTCGCCGAAAAGGCCGCCGGCGGAGAAAAAGCGCTCGAAGACGTCGTCGATATCGGCGATGCCGCCGTAACCGCGGCCTTGCAGCCCTTCGTGTCCGTACGCGTCGTAGGTGCGCCGCTTGTCGCGGTCGGCCAGGACTTCGAAGGCTTCCGAAGCCTCTTTGAATTTCTCCGTCGCTTCGGGCGACGGGTTGCGGTCGGGATGGTATTGCAACGCGAGGCGACGGTAAGCCCTCTTGATCTCCTCGAGCGGGGCGTCGCGGGGTACGCCCAGGACCTCGTAGTAGTCGCGAGTTATCCTCGAGGCCATAATGTATTATTTTTCCATCTCGAAAGTTACGTACCTCGTATGGCCCTCGGTTATAACCAGGAGGAGGACTTCGTCGCCGGCCCCAACCCGCGAGATGACGCCGTTGAAGTCGCCCACGCTTGAGACCCGGGCCCGGTTAACCTCTACAACGACGTCGCCCTCGCGGAGCCCTTTTTGGAAAGCGTCGCTCGTCTTCTTAACGTCGCGGACGACGACGCCCTCCTGGGTTTCCGGCAGACCCAGTTGTTTCCTCACGGAGGGCGTCAGATTGCTCACGCTAAAACCCACGTCGCGTTCCGAGCCTTCGCCGAATTGACGCCCTATTACCGCTTCTTCTTCCGGCAGCTCGCCGATTTTAACCTTCAGCGTTTTTTCCCGGCCTTCGCGGATTACCTTGACATCGGCCACAGCGCCGACATCGGTCGCGGCGACGAGGTTGCGCAAATGGTTGGTATCCTCTATCTTCTCACGCTGGTATTCGACGATGACGTCGCCGCGCTTCAGGCCGGCCTTTTCGGCGGGGCCGCCGCCCGTAACGTCCGCGACGAGAGCGCCGTCGGTGGACTTAAGCTTAAACTGGTTTTCAAGTTCGGGGGTAACGGGTTGAATATAGACGCCGAGCCATCCGCGGGTAACCTTCCCCGTCTTAATAAGCTGGGCCATAATTTGCTTGGCCATATTTATGGGAATCGCGAATCCGATGCCCATATTCCCGCCGGTGCGCGTCGCGATGGCGGTGTTGATGCCGACGACTTCGCCGTCGAGGTTGACCAACGGCCCGCCGGAGTTGCCCGGGTTAATGGCGGCGTCGGTTTGGATGAAATCCTCGTAATCGGCCAAGCCCACGTTCGAACGGCCGCGCGCGGAAATTATACCCGCCGTTACGGTGTTCTGAAGTTCGAACGGGTTGCCGACGGCCAGTACCCATTCGCCGACCTCTATCTTGTCGGAATCTCCCAACTTCGCCGCCGGTAAATCCTTGCCGTCGATTTTTATGACGGCGAGGTCGGTCCGGGGGTCCGTTCCCACCACTTCGGCGTCGTATCTATCGCCGTCGCCGTACACCACCGTAATCTCGTCCGCGCCTGCTATGACGTGATTGTTGGTCAGGATGTAACCGTCCTTGCTGACTATCACGCCGGACCCGGAACCCTGTTGCAGGAAATCTTCTCCCTCGGGCCACTCGAAAAATTTACCGAAGGGGCTCTCGCCGAAGAAATCGAAGGGGGATTCACCCAACGGCGGGTGCTTCACCTTAACCTCTTTAGAGACCCTGACGTTTACTACCGCCGGGGAGACTTCCTTGACGACTTGGGAGAAGCCCTGGCCGATGCGCCGCAACGCCTCGAGGTCCGCCGAGGGTTGCGACTCGGCCGCTCCGTAGGGCGTCAAATCCAATATCCCGGTAACGACCGCGCCCGCTACGAAACACGAGGCCGCCACCGCTATGAGGACGCCTTTGGTTTTTAAGTTGAAGCTCATATGTAACCTCCACGTTGAAAACGTGATGCCGGAACATTATAACATACCGGCCCGTAAGGGCCGGTACGTTTTTTACGGACATCGTCAACCGATCCCGGCGAAATCCAAATCAGGTTAAACGCCGAACCCGGGCTTACCGCTACCGAATCACGACCATCCGCTTCGCCGCGCGGAAGGGCCCGGCGGACATACGGTATATATAAACGCCCGGCACTAAGGAAGCGGTTTCTATCGCGACTTCGTACACGCCCGCTTGGTAGTTGCTGTCCACCGGCGTCCGTACCCGGCGGCCGCTCAAGTCGTACACTTCGATTACGGTCCGCCCGGCGAACCCCTCGGCCAGGCCGAATCCGACGACCGCGCGCTCGCGAGCCGGGTTGGGCCTGCTTTGCGCCAGCCAATAAGTTACGGGTAGCGCCTTGCCGCCGGCGCGTACCTGGATAGGCCCGTGGGCGTACGCGCGACCTACAACGTCGACGACTTCGAGCAAGTACTCGTACCGCGCGCCGGCTTCGACGTCGCCGTCGTCGTAGACGTACGGGCTTCTACCCTTGATGAGGTCGTCGTTCAATTTCTCGTACGAGAGCGCCGCATCGGCTCGAGCCGAGAGCCCTCCGCCTTCGGACACGGCCCGGCGATAGAGGTTGAACCCGGCCAGCATCTTCTCGGAAGACGTCGCCCACCGTGCGCGTATACCTTCCCGCATGGCTTCCGCGGCGAACGACTTTATAGTAACCGGCGTGGCCTGCATCGCCAAGACCGTTTCGTAGCAACTAATGCGGCCCGAGCCGTAGTCGTTGTCTTTGCCCGGCGTGCCGAGGTCCAGCGCGTAATCCTCCATCCAATTCCGTACTTCGGCGTTGGTGAGTTTGGGGTCCACTTGCAGGGTAAGCGCCGCGAAGCCGGCTACGTGCGGCGCCGCCATCGACGTACCGCTCATGACGCTATACCCGCCGGTTATGCCGCGCACCGACGTAATTTGGTAACCGGGGGCGCATACGTCGGGCTTCGTAAGCCCCGGCGGGTACGGGTAGTCGCTCCAGGGCGGTACGTCCTGCCAGGTGACCGGCCCGTACGACGAGAAAGATGCGTAGACGTCGCTTTGGGTCGTCGCGCCGACGGTTATAACGGCGGGTACGGTCCCGGGCGTACGAATATTATAAGGCGCCGGCAGCGACGAGTATCGCCTTTCGTTACCCGCGGCGATCGAATACACCATACCGCCGGCGATGAGGGTTTCGCACGTCTGGCGCCACTTCGCCCAATCGGGGCCCATGGTCTTAGTCCACCCGAGCGACATGCTGGTCACGTCGGCGCCGTTTTCGAAGGCGTATTGCATACCCTCCCACACGGCCGACTCGTTGCCGGACCCGGAGTTGGACAAAACCTGCACCGGCATCACGAGCGCGCCCGGCGCCACGCCCGTCTGGGTACCCGCGGAGCCGTCGCCGCACACCGACCCGGCGCAGTGGCTGCCGTGGCCGCCCGCGCCGCCGCGCGTCTCCTTCGAGTCGTTGTACGTATTCCACCCGTGATAATCGTCGATGTAACCGTTCTCGTCGTCGTCGATGCCGTTATCCGGGATTTCGCCCTCGTTCACCCAGTCGCGTTCGCGAAGGTCCGTGTGCTCGTAATCGACGCCGGTGTCGGTTACCGCTACGACGACGCCGTCGCCCTTAACGTACAGCTCGTTCCATACGCGGTCCGCGCCGACTTTCGCGACGCCCCAAGCGAGCGCGCAAGTAACGTTGTGGTCGGCGTCCAGGTTAATACGGATTACGCGTTCGAAATTCGCGAAAGTAGTAAGGTAGGACGCCCTTACCTCGGCGGCCACGACGTTCGGCGCCCAGAGCGCCCTAACGTCGCGCGCCAGGCCGCGGCTCTCGGCATCCTTCAGCGCAGCCAAAAGCTCGTGCTGACTTTCCGCGGCACGTTCCTTCGCTATGCTCCGCACCAACTCGCGAGCCGCGTCTTTGTCCAACCCCGCCGTCATAGCCTCGAGGGCTTCCGGCGCCAGGGCGCCGTCGAGCGCAAACGTCACCGGTACAAATTCGTCGGCCCCGGCCGTCGCCAGATGCCGTACCAACGCAGGCGATATCTCGGCCGCGGCGCTCGCGACGGCGGCCAGCGCCAAATACGCCGCTACGGCGCCCCATTTCAACAAAATCGTTCTCATACTTTTTGAACTCCTTTTTATTAACCCAGGTTTCGGGCGTCTTCCGGGACCCGACCACTTGCGGCCGGGCATCCCCATCCGAAAATATCCGGAACGTTTGAAATACAAACCAATAAGAAACCGCCGCGACCGAATCGCCCCCCGCACGCCTAAGCGCTTTTACTTCGAGCACTTCCAACAACGCTTAAGCACGACGCTCTAGTAAATTCCCGCCGGCGGATTACTTTAATTCTAACACTTTACCCGACCGTTGTCAATATACATAACTTAATAAGGCATATTTAATTCCCCTAAACGACGTATTGACGACGCCGGCGCGGGGCCGCCCGTTCGACGTTATCCGGCCTCTTTTATTATATCTTCGACCTCCTCGGCGCCCTCTTCGTAGAACTTCACCTCGTCCGGCGCCAACTCCTTCAATAGCCGCAAGAACTCGCCGGCGTGGACGCGCTCCTCGTCCGCTATGTCTTTGAGAACCGCCCGGGCGAGTTCGTTATCGATGGATTCGGCGAGCTGCATATAGAGCTGTACCGCCTCGTACTCCGCCGCGACCATAAAGCGGATGGCGCGGACCAACTCCTCGTCCGTTAATTTACGGTCGTGCTTCAGGCCCGCGAAAGGATTGCCGAACTCGGGCATGGCCTACCTCCTTCTTGCACGCTCAACGCTTCCGGTTCAGATTTTATCGATTACGCTCTCGAGCTTCGCGCGTACGCCGTCGGCGACTTCGGCCAGGGCGGCGTTATCCACCGCCGCCATCGACGCTACCGGGTCGACCGCCGCCACTTCGACCTCGCCCGGCGCGCGCTCCTGAACGACGACGTTGCACGGCAACATAAGGCCGATCTTGTCCTCGAGCTGGAGCGCCCGGTACGCCGACTCGGGATGGCACGCGCCCAATATTTTATACGCCCTGAAGTCGACGCCGAGCTTCTTCTTGAGAGTCGCCCGTACGTCGATTTCGGTCAAGACGCCGAAGCCCTCGGCCGCGAGCGCGGCGCGCACCTTCTCCACCGCCTCGTCGAAGGAGACGTTAAACGTTTTGCTGAAATAATAACTCATAAGGCTTCCCCTCGTCGAACAGGTTACTGACGCAACGTCATAATACTATAATGCGGATGCGTTTCAAGGGGAAACTACTTCGGCGCGGCAAAAAGCGGGCGTTTAAAACGAACCGCACGGGAGGCCTACGTTTAAGCTTGCAACTGCCGGTCATATATAATAAATATATTCCGATATGACCGCCCGGGCGACGAACGTTATTCGTGCGACTATCGCGGCTTGGTTAACTATCGTAGCAACAGCCGTCGCGTCCGCCGGCGAACGGCGCCCCCACGTCCGCGCGTTGTGGGTCACGACCGAGTCGTTATACGACCCCGCCGAGATCGAACGCCTCGTCGCGACCGCCGCGGCCTACGACGTCGACGCGCTCTTCGTCCAGGTCCGCCGCGCCGGCGACGCGTACTACGCATCCGCTTCCGAGCCGCGGTCGCGGAAACTGGAAGGCCAACCCGACGATTTCGACCCCCTTGCCGAAGCAATTACCTGCGCGAGGTTATTCGACGTCGAGGTGCACGCGTGGCTGAACGTCAATTATATTTGGCCCGGACCCGAGATGCCGCCGATGAAGAACCATATCGCGAACCGCCGGCCGGAATGGATCGCGGTAGGCCGGGACAGCCGGCGCCTTACGCGTTATACCAAGCGCGAGATGGCCGGCGGCGACGCTGAGGGTTGGTACGTCGACCCGGCGGCGGCGGCCTTCGCCGAATACTTCGCCGCGGTGGCGGCCGAGGTCGCCCGCGAATACGACGTCGACGGCGTACACCTCGACTTCATCCGGTATCCGAATTATCGATTCGGGTACGGCAAGAGTAGTCGCACCCGCTACCTGGCCGAGCGCGGCCGCCAAGACCCGGTACTGCTCGGCTACCATAAACTCGACGGCGCGGTTTACAACCCCGCCGTAGGCTACGCCGGCCTCGCCGTCCGTTGGTTCGACCTCCAAACGCTGGAGTGGCTGGATTGGCGCGCGGACCAGGTGACGCGGGCCGTCGCGGCGGCCGGGCGAGCGGTCAAGGAGGCCGACCCGGAAGTGCAATTCTCCGCCGCCCCCTGGGCCGACCCCGAACACGCCTACCGCTACGTGGGCCAGGATTGGCTCGGTTGGCTGGACCGCGGCCTCGTCGATATAATGTGCCCGATGACGTATTGGGGCGACGCGGCCAAGCTGGCGGCGTTGGCCGACAGGCTCGAGCGGCGTCGCGGCGACGCTCGTCTATATATGGGCGTCGGCGCTTTCAACCACGAGGCTTCGTACCCCTCGGCGGTCGCGGAGAGCCTCGCGGATGCGCCGGCCGACGGTATAATCCTCTTCGACTACGGCTCGTGCTGGCGGAAGCCCGCCGTATTGCCGACGCTGGCGGGAATTCGTCCCCCGGAAGGCGCCAAAGGCGAATGAGAGCGGCAAGGAATACGGCGCTCGGCGCGTTGGTCGTGTTCGCGGCGCTGGCGACCGCGTGCCGGGGAAAGGTCCTGGCGTCGGTAGGGGGCGAGGTTATTACCGAAGCCGACGTCATCGCCGCCGAAGGTTATTTGCCGAAGGGGGAAAAGCTCCGCGAAACCGTGGACGGCCTGGTCGAACGTAAGATAATCCTCTCGCTGGCGAAAAATAAAGCGCTGGGGGCCTCGAGCGACGAAGTGAATCGGGCCGCGGCGCTTGCCGCCAAAGCGTACCGGCCGACCGGAAGCGTCGACGCGGCGAGCTTCCGCCGTTACCTGGCGGAAGAAATCATCATCGCTAAATACGTCGACCTCTACGTCTTTCCCCGGATAAAAGCCGACGAGAAAACCCTCTTGGGATACTTCCTCGATAGGCCGGCCCTCTTTATAAAAAGGCCGCCGCAGGACCGCGGGGCTCTCAAAAAAATGTTCCCCCGCCATCGAAACGAGGTTCTATACCGGTACGTCCGGGCTGAGGTAGGACGCCTACTCCGGGAATCGGGCAACGCGGCCCGCGCCGACCTTAACGTCGAAATATATTTATGACGCGTGGAAGGTTTAGCTTGACAACATAAGGCGTAGCGTGTATAATGTTTTTTGGGAAGAAGCCCGTATAATCCCATCCTGCGTGCCCCGGAGGACGTATGGCAAACGGCAGCAAATCCGAACAAGTAGAACGTATATTCTACGAACACATCTCGTTCATCTATAAGACCGTGTTCCTGTCGGTAGTAATTTTACTACTCGCCATAGCCGCCGCCATTATCGTCCAAATATGGTGGATCGCGTTGGCCGGCATCCTCGCGCTCGTCCCTATTTATTTTAAACGCAAGAGACGCAACCGTTTTATCATTACCAACGAACGGTTCATCCGCGAACAATTTAACCCCCACCACAATGTAGTCGCGGTACCGCTTAAAAATATCGTCGGCCTCAAGTTGCTAAACCGCGCGACGGATAAGTACGGCACGGTGAGAATCGATACTACGCCGGAATACGGCGACCAATTACTGGTGGACGGCGAGCGCGAAGTGGGCGTAATAATGTGTTACAAGATACCGGACCATCCCACGTTCGGCGAAGTCGTTACGTTCGCGCGGGATATGGCCGTTAACGATTTGTAACCGTCGCCGAAGGAAACCGCCTCCCGTCGGGAGGTTTTTTTTTATCAGGAAATAAAAAATGTTTAACATCCGCTATTTACGCGCCACTTTGACGGCCGCGGCGTTAGGCGCGGCCTTCGAAGCATCCTGGCAATTGGGCCGCAACTACGCCGTTTTGCGTCCGCCCGTATGGCGTACCGTCCTCGCGGACGCCCTCGTCGCGTGGGCCGTTACGGCCGCCCTGTTCTGGGGCTACGCGGCGGCCTTGCGGGTGATAAGACGCCGGCGGGACCCCTCCGCCGAACCCACCGCAGCCGCTTACGCGGCGATCGCAGCGCCCTTTCTATGGTACGTCGCCTACCGCGCCTTACCGCGGGCGGGACTATCCTGGGTCCCGGCGTTGGCCCTCGGCGTCTTGGTCGCGCCCTTAATCGGTACGGCCTTGGCGGTTTTAATCCGCCGGAAGCGAGTCGCCACCGTGCTCGCGGGGGCGGCCGCTCTCGTCCTGTTGGCCTTCACCGCTTTCAGCTTCTTCGAGCGAACGCGGCCGCTGGAGTCGGGCCCCGCCAACGTGGTACTTATCACCCTCGATACCACGCGCGCGGACCGACTGGGCTGTTACGGTTACGACGCCGCACGGACCCCCAACCTCGACCGCCTGGCCGAGCTGGGCGCCAAGTTCGAACACGCGTCGTGCCTCGAGCCCTTGACGGCGCCGTCGCACGCGACGATAATGACTTCGCTCTACCCGGAAACGACGGGCGTAATTTTAAACGGGATGAGGCTGCGTCCCGACGTACCGACATTAAGCGAGCAGTTCCGTAGTACCGGCTACGCCACGTCGGCCTTCGTAGCCTCGAGCTCGGTCTGCGCCCGCAATACCGCCCTCGACCGCGGATTCGAATTTTACGACGACGTTTTAACTCCCCGCGACGGATACTACGCCTCGCCCTTGATGCCGACGGCGGCGGCGGAAAAACTGTCCCTTTTGGCTAAAGACAAAGACGACGCCGAGAGGCCGGCGAACGAAGTCACCGACGCCGCGTTAGAATGGCTAAAACGGCACCGGCGCCGGCCTTTCTTTATGTGGCTCCATTATTCCGACCCTCAAGGCCGTTACGTGCCGCCCCCGGCCTTCGCGCCGCCCGGATTGAGCGACCACTCGTTGCAACGGAGAATAAATAAAAACTGGGCCGCAAGCACCGGCGGCCCGAAACTGCCGCGCCGCATCGCCGCGCTCTACGACGGCGAAATAGCGTTTATGGACGCTGAAATCGGCCGCTTCATCGAGGCGCTCTACAATACGGGCATCGCTCAAAAGACCACGGTCGTCGTCGTGGGGGACCACGGCGAAGCGTTCGAAGAGCACGCGACCAAGTTCCACGGCTTCCGCCTTTATCGCGAAGAGGTCGAAGTCCCCCTGTTATTCTGTGACCTGGGCGGTCACCTGCCGCCCCTTCCCGGCACGCCGCGGCCCGCTTCCACCCTCGACGTCGCCCCCACCGTACTGGACCTCGCCGGGATACCGGTCCCCTCCTCTATGCGAGGCCGGGCGCTGTTCAGGGATGCCGAGCCGCCGCCGCCGACCTATTGTATATGCGTACCCGGAGTGGGTAGGGACAGTGAATACGCTATCGGCCGGTTGGAGGCGCTCGTCACACCGGGAGAAAAATTAATAGTCCATAGCAACGGTGCGGTGGAATATTACGGCCTGAAGACGGACCCGTACGAAACGGACGACTTAGCCGCCGAAAAGCAGGAACGCGTCGCGGAACTGCTCGCGACGCTTGAGGTTATCCGGGCGACCGTGGAACCGGTGCCGGCGCCCGCCTTCAGCGCCAACCCGGATACTATGGACAAATCGCGCACTTTGGGTTACATTAAACAATCCCCGCGGTGAAAACAGCGACCGTTCGACGCGTCGCGCCGTTCGTCTTCTTCGGCGCGCTTGTCGTACTATTCTTTCCCAAACTCATCTCGCTCGCCTACCTCCCGGCGGCGAAAGATACGTTAACCTTCTCCTATCCCGCCCAGCTCGAGCTGGGGCGAGCTCTCCGCGGCGGGTACTTCCCACTCTGGTCCACCCACCTAAACTCGCCGCTTTTCGCCGAAGGCCAGGGCGCCTTCGCCCACCCGCTCGCGCTTTCACTTTTCGCGCTGCTGCCGCCGGTGGCCGCCTCGAACTTGTTCCTACTGGTCCACGTATACGCCGGCCTGGCGTTCACGTACTTACTCTGTCGCGACCTCGGCCAGAGCAGGCTGGCCGCGACCCTCGCCGCCCCTGCTTTCGCGCTCAGCGCTTTCTTCCTCGCGCGGCTCGGCATCTATACCATCGTCACCAACGGCGTGTGGCTGCCGGCCTTGCTCTGGCTGGGCGGCCGCTTCGCGAGGACGGGGGACCTCAGGTACGCGCTGGGCGGGGCCATGGGCGGCGCCCTCGCGCTGCTCGCCGGCCAGTTTCAACTGGCCAGCTACGCCGTCGTCGCCGCCGCGGCCTACGCCGCCGTTTACTCACGCCCCCGGAAAAACGCGGCCGCCGCGATATTGTGCTTCGGCGCCGTGCCGCTCGCCCTCGCCGCGGTCCAGTTACTGCCCACGTACGAGCTGTGGCGTTTGAGCGAGCGGGCGGCGAACACGCGCGCCGGCGAGTACTCTTTCTGGCCCCCCCAGTTCCTGCAGCTGGTACTCCCGGATTTGTTCGGGCGCTCGCCCCACCCCGCTTTCGCGCCCCTCGGCGGAGCGCAGGTCGACAATTACTGGGGCCGCAGTTCTTTCGTGGAATCCGCGTTCTACGTCGGCATATTTCCCCTTCTACTGGCCGCCGTCGGCGTCGCGAAAAAGCGCCGTTGGTTCTTCGTCGTTTTGGGGATACTGGCCGCGGCGTTCGCCTGCGGTATCTATACGCCGCTTTTCAACCTCTATAAATACGTACCGCCGTTCGGCTTCTTCCGCGCGCCGAGCCGGCTGTTGTTGTACGCGACGTTTGCCCTCGCCGTGTTCGCCGGCGACGGCCTGGACTACTTCGTACGGTCGCGCAGCCGGGCCTACGTCGCGACCGCTCTCGGCGTAACGTTAGCGGCCGCGGCTCTCGTGCTGACCTTCAGGTTTACGCTACCCCAATTTAAAAACGCTATCGAGAAGACGGCGGCGGCCAAGGCCGAAGTCGCGGCGTCGCGATATAAGAACGTGGAAGCGGTACGGGAATATTACGCGGATAAAAGTAGGACTATATTCCGAAGAGCGGCGAACTCGAGCCGGCTCCGCAACCGCGCGACGTGGTTTCAATTCGCGGTGCTCGGCGCCGCCGTAGTCGTCTTCTGGGGAGCGCGCCGCAACCGCGCCGTAGCCGCCGCCGCCCCGTACGTATTTATTATAATAACTGCGGCCGACCTCTACCGGTTCGGTTCCGGGTTAAACCCGACCGTTCCGGCCGCGTTGGTCAACAAACCGCCGCCGGTCGCCGCGGCCTTCTACCGAGCGGCGGACGTGCGAGTATACTCGAGCGGTTTCTCGCTCGGCCCTAATAAGCAACTAGGGTTGGGCCTTATCCACGAAAATACGCATGCCATTTGGGGTTACGACTTACTCGTTCCGCGAGCGTCGCTCCGCCCGAGCTACGCGGCTCGAGTTTTCGAAAAATTAGAGGACCTATATACGACGGTACCGGAGCCGGGCGGCGGCCGATTCCCAACGCCGACGGCTACCGACGCGAAAATATTCGGGGCGTACGGCATAAAGTATTTCGTCCGCCTAACGCCCTGGCGCGGCGGCGGAATCGCGCCCGTCGCGCACGTGCCACCCTATTACGTCTATGCAAACGTACTCGCGGCGCCGCGCGCCCGGGCCGTAACGGGATATTTATTGGCCGAAGACGACGACGCGGCGTTGGAACTAATGCGCGGCGACGGGTTCGAGCCGGCGCGCGAAGCGGTCCTCGCCGCCGCTCCCGAAGGCTTCGAGCCGGCGGAAACGCCGGGGGCGCCGGTACTATTGGAACGACGTACGCCGCTCGCCTTCCGCTGCCGCCTCGAGGGGCCGTCGCTACTGCTCCTGGATGAATTGTTTTACCCCGGTTGGGAAGCGAAAGTCGACGGCCGGCCGGCGAAAATATACCGCGCGAACGTAATCTCGCGGGCGGTCGTAGTACCGCCGGGCCGGCATACCGTAGCTTTCGATTACAGGCCGAAGTATTTCTACGTCGGCCTCGCGATATCTCTTCTGGCCTGGGTCGCGGCGTTAGCGGGAATAACGGTCCAGACGTTACGCCGCCTTAAGTACGCACGTGTCGAAAAAACTTAACGCGGCATTGTGGGCGCTCGCGGGCGGGGCGCTGGCGTTGAGGCTCGCGCTGGCCGCCGCTCAACTCCCCTACCACTATCAAGCCGACGAGTTCCAGGTCGTCGAGCGGGCTCTGCGCGTCGGCGCCGGCGAACTCAACCCGGGGCTCTTTACGTGGCCCGGCACCCTCGTCATATATTTGAATTTCCTGGTATTCGCCTGCTACTTCGTGGTCGCCAAAGTGGCGGGCGTAGTGACCACCGCCGCCGCGTTCGCCGACCATTATTGGCTCGAGCCGGGCCTCTTCTACTTTCTCGGCCGCGCCATCTCTTCGGCCTTCGGCGTTCTCGCCGTCTTTATGACGTGGCGTTGGGCGCGAGAATCGTTCGGTACGGTCGCCGGTTTTACCGCCGCGGCCTTCGTCGCGCTGGCACCCGCCGCCGTGAAAGCGAGCGCGATTGCTCTTCCCGATATGGCCGCGGTCGCTCTCGGCACGGCGTCGCTGGCGTATGGCGTGCGGTTCGTGCGCGAGCCGAAGCTGCGGAACTTCGTTATATCCGGGTTTATACTCGGGCTGGCCGCGGCCGCCAAATACCACGCGCTGTTGTACGCGCCCGCGCTAATCTCCTGCGCCTTACTTACGGGCGACGCCGGCGCGAAGAAAGTAAAGGCGTTGGTCGCCGGCGCGGCGGCGGCCGGGGCGGCGTTCTTACTGGCCTGTCCTTTCGCCGTCCTTGACGCGCCCACGCTCGTATCGGACCTGGCGCTTATGGCCCGTCGTCCGGGGATGGTGCGTTGGTTACCCTCCCCGGCGTACGTCTTCGGCACGACGCTGCCTTTAACCTTCGGGTGGCCGCTTTTAGCATTGGCCATCGCCGGCGTGGTATCGCTCGTTCGTCGCCGCGACCGTTTTTCCTTAGTTATCGCGTTCGCCGCGGCGCCGTTCATAATCGCGACTCTAATCAGGCCGCTGCCGCCGCGGCACCTCCTGCCGTTAGTAGCGCCTTTAGCGGTCGCCGCGGGCGCAGCCGTCGCCGATGCCGCGAGTTTAAAAAAGCAAACATATAAAACGATAGCAACCGTAATAGTCGCGGGGTTTTTCGGAATCGCGTTGGCCTTAGACATAGGCCACGTCGCGTGGGCCTGGCGCGAGGATACGCGCACCGCCGCGGCTAAATGGGTCACGGCCGGGATACCGCCGGGGACGGCGGTGGTCGTCGAAACGCTTCCGCCTGACGTAGAGAGCCCGCCCCTTTGGCCGTCCAAACCCGCGCTGGCGAGGCTCGTACGATACTACCGCGTCGCCGGCGGCGGCTCGCCCGGGAGGTACGCGTACCAGTTAAAAAACCCGGGCTACCCCTTCGGCCACGAAACGTACGACACGTTCCTCGTAGCCGAGTTGGGCGACCTAACAAAAACGCCGCGCCCGGCTTACGCCATATTAACGATACCGGACGACCGCGACTTCTACGCCGAACAGGCCAAAGCGTACGGGGCACCGCTGGCGCCCTGGGCCGACGAATATCCGGCGTTCGTACGGCGAGAAGGCCGCCTCGTAAAGCGTTTTCGCGGCGCCGGCCGACCCGGCCCTACGGTCGATATATATAGGTTGAATTGAGGATACTCTATTTTTCAAATGAGGACGTCCCGGCGTCGCACGCCGGCGCGGTCCACACCTGGGAGGTGGCCCGGGGCCTGGCGCGAAGAGGGCACGACGTAACGTTGGTATCCGCCGCGGCACCCGGGTTAACCGCGCAAGAGCGGCGCGACGGCGTTTCGATATTCCGGCGACGTTCGCGGCTCGCCGGCGTCAAATGCAATTTACGGGCCGCGCCCGTACTGGCCCGGTTATGGCCGCAGCGTTATGACGTCGTTATGGAACGTTACTTAACCCTCAACGGCCTGGGTTACCTTTTCGCCGCCGCGAAGGACCTTCCCTACTACGTCGAAGCGAACGGCCCCCACGTGGAGGAGGTTACGTACCGTTGGCGGCTCGCCGGCACCCGCCGCGCTAAAATCCTGGCGTGGTGGGCGGACCGGCAGTTCGCTCGAGCCGACGGCGCGTGCGCCCCAAACGTCAATATCGTCCGGCCGGTCGCTCGGCCGAGGGCCCGGAAGATAATCTGGGGCGTAAACGAAGACCAGTTCTCGTCCGCGCTGGCCGGCTCGCCGCGGGCGCTGTCGTTTCGGGAGAAGGGCGGCGGGACGGACCGGTTCGTTATCTTATTCGTGGGGTCCTTCCGACCGTGGCAGGGGGCGCGAGACCTTCCGGCCATAATCGCTCGAGCCGTGGAGGCGATACCCGAGGCCCTTTTCTGGATCGTGGGAGACGGCGACGAGCGGCCGCGCGTGGAAGAGCAAATTAAAAAACTCGGGGTCGGGGCGGCGGTCCGTTTCTTGGGGTGGCGCCGGCACCGCGAGCTACCGTACGTGATGGCCGCGGCCGACGCCGCGGTCGCTCCTTTCAACGATGCCTATTACCCGCCGCTCCGCGAGTTCGGTTTTTTTTGGGCGCCTACTAAAGTGCTCGAGTGCCTTGCCAGCGGCCTGCCCGTCGTCTCCAGCCGGTACCCGATACTCGACGAAATGGTGGAGGAAGGGCGCTCGGGATACCTCGTACCCGCCGGCGACGCGGGGGCGTTCGCGGCCCGCCTGGCGGCCCTGGCCCGAGCGGAAGACGCCCGGGAAATGGGGCGTTACGGCGAAGCGGCCGTTAAGCGCAAATTCGGGTGGCGTCGACATTGCGAAATCCTCGAAGGTTACCTGCGGGAGGCCGTCCAACGACGAAAAAACTTGCGCAAAGGGTCGAAATAGGATAAAATTGTAACCGCTGAGCAGTTGGGGATACTAATACCGAGGTTTCCTCGGAGGTAACGTATGAATAAGAAAATAGCCGCCGTGATACTAATCGTAATGCTCGCGGTTCTCGCGGCGTTGGTAGTAGCCAACACCGTAGCGGAACGGTCGCTGGGAACCGTTAAAGCCACCTTTACCGAAACTCGCTAAGTGAGTCTTACGCACGGCGTCTGGCGGGGCTCCCGCCGCTGCCCTGCCCCGAGGGGCGGGGTTTTTATTGACCGCGTATCGAGAAGATGAAACTCTTCAGATTAAATTTCGCGGCGTGCGTATTTACGTGGCTGGCCTTGGCCGCGGGCGCCGGCGCCGTATACGAAAGCCCGGCGGCGGCAATCGAGCGCGCGAGACTGGCCGGTACACCCGGGCCCGGCGCTACGGCCGAGGCGTGGACCGACGCCGGGTGGTCGGCCCTTTTCGTCGAAAACGATTACGAAAAGGCGCGCCGGCACTTCGAACGAGCGTTGGCTCTCGAGCCGTCCCTGGCCCGGGCCCTCGAAGGTTTAGGCCGGTCGCTCGAGATATCCGGAGACTACTCCCGCGCGCTCCGGGCGTACCTCGAGTTCTTAGCCGCGGCCCCCGACCACCCCGCGGCTTATACATACCTCCATCGTTGCCACGTAATGGAAGAAGATACGGAAGACCGCGATTACTTTCTAGAAACGCTGCGCTCTCTCCGGAATCGCGACGGCGTACCCCCCGCGGTCAGGGCCAAGGCCACCCTTTTTATCTTCGACCGCGCGCACCGCGCCGCCGACTTCGACGAGGCCGAAGCGCTGTTATCTTCGCTCAACTTCGTTAGGGACTGGCAAATCGTAGGCCCTTTCGATAACGAGGGCAAAGAAGGGTTCGACAAGGTTTATCCGCCGGAGAACGGGATTTCGCTCGCGGCGACGTACGACGGGAAAGCCCGGGACGTACGCTGGCGGCGTCTCCCCGCGGCGCTACCTACCGGCTTCTTGGATTTCACGACGGTCCTCGCGCCCGCCGAAAAATGCGTCGCGTACGCGGCGGTCGCGGTAAATTCCCCCGCCCGGAAGGACGCGTCCGTCGCGATAGCGGCGGCCGGCGCAGTTAAGGTTTGGCTCAACGGCGTCGAGACCTTCGCGCGAGACGCTTACCACGAAGGTTACTTCGACCAGTACGTTGCACCCGCGCCCTTATTGCCCGGTTACAATCTTCTACTGGTGAAGGTCTGCGGCGACGACGAGCGCTGGGGCTTCGGCGCGCGGTTTCTGGAAAATGGCGGTGAACCCTTAACCGACGTTACCTTCGACGCCGGCGGCGCCGCCCTAGCCGCAGCTTCCCGCGTCGTCGGCCTTTCTCCCGCACCCTACGACAACCTCGACTACTTCGACCGGCGTATATCGGAAGGCGTGCCCGACGCGTTCGATTACTATTACGCGGCGCTCGCGCACTACGCCCGGGCCGACGCCGACGAGAGAGAAGAGGTCCCGACCAAACTAATGTTCGCCGCGCAGTCGATGATGCCGGAAACCGCGGATTTCCACTACTACGTCGGCGTTACCGAGAAAGAGGAATCCCGCGTGCGCGCCAGCCTGACTAAAACCCTTAAGCTGGCGCCCCAACACAACCAGGCGCGCCTCGCACTGGCGAAATATTTTTACGGCCTGGAGCGCCCGCAGGCCGCCCTGGACGTCATAGACGACGTCTTAAGCCGCAACGCGACTTTCGTCGAGGCCGAGCAATACCGCGCCAAATTGTATTGGGAATCGGGCTACGCCTACGACGCCGCGCGCGTAGCCGGCGAAATTAGCCGGCGGTTGCCGAATTACCCATTCAGCAAAATGGTCGCAGCTTTGTTCGAGACGAATTACGGCGATTTAGCGCGAGCGACGGACCTTTGGCGGACGATTTACGACGCCGACGTCTATTCCACGAACGCCCGCGACGAGCTCTTCGGCCTACTTCTAACCCGGGACGATTTCGAAGGCGCAACGGCGGTAATGCGCCGGGCCTTGGAGGCGGACCCGTACGACATCGGCGCGCGTAAAAAATTGACCACGGCTTTCGACCATTACGGCCTTCACGCCCAAGCCCTGGCCGAGGCCGAAAGCGCCCTTAGCTTCCGGCCGGAAGATTACGAGCTGTGGCGCTACCGGGGGACGTCCCTGGAGGAATTGGGGCGGGAAACGCCAGCTCGTGAAGCTTACAGGAAGGCGGTAACTTTCAAGCGCAACTACCCGGCGTTGGAAAATTACCTCAATTATCTCGAGCCGGCTTCGGAGCGCCGGGCCGTCCCGCGGTTGGATGCGTACGAACTGCTCGCCGCTTACCCGGGGGACGATGTATTTCCGCGCGACTCGGCGGTGTGGCTCCTAGACGACCGCCAGGTAGAAGTATTCGAAAACGGAACGAGTACGCGGACCGTCCATTACGTCGTAAAAACCCTAACGGCGGAGGGAGCGGAGAAGTTCCGAAACGTAAACGTCAGCTACTCCCCGGGGTCAGAAAACGTGGAGTTAAAAAGAACCGCGGTCTTAAAAGCCGACGGGACCGAAATCACGGCGAATCAAATTCAGGAATATAACGTCTTCGACGTTTGGAGTCGGCTGTACTATAGCTACGTCAATAAAGTGATAACGATGCCGAACTTATCCCCGGGCGATACTATAGATATCGAGTACAAAATAAGCCAAACGGGTGAAAACCTTTTCGCCGGCTACTTCGGTGACTTCTATTACTTCGGCAAAAAAAACTCGACGATTCTTGCCCGCTACGCCGTCAGCGTACCCAAAAATCAGAAGTATTATTTCGAACGGGTACGCGGCGCGCCGGCGCCGGGAATCGTACGCGGAAGCAAAACGACGACGTACGTCTACCGGATGGAAAACCTGCCGGCGATAGAGGAAGAGCCGTATATGCCGGCTTCGGCGGAGGTCCTGCCCAGCGTTCAAGTCTCGAACTTCGCCGGCTGGAACGACGTCGGGCGTTGGTACAACGGCCTGATCAAGGACGTTTTCCGGTCTTCCCCGCCGGCCGAAACCCTGGCCGCCAAACTCGCCGCGGACGCGCCGGACGATTTAACCAAACTCCAACGCGTCTACGATTTCGCCGTAAGCCGGATCCGGTACGTGGGCCTCGAGTTCGGCATCGGCGGTTACCGGCCCCATTCCCCCAAACAGTGCCTCGAGTCCCACTACGGCGATTGCAAAGACAAAGCGACGCTCATGAACACCCTTTACCGCCTTACGGGTTTCGAAGCGTATCCGGCGATGATAAGAACCGCGGACTTGGGGGAGCTGGACTACGAGTTACCCATCCTGGGCCTTTTCAACCATATGATCTCGTACGTCAAGCTCCCCGACGGGCGCACGTTCTTCCTCGACGGCACGGCCGAATACCACTCGTACCGCGAACTGCCCGCCGGCGACCAGGGCATTGACGCGCTGGTTATCTTCGGCGACCGGGCGTCTTTCGTCCGCACGCCGGTATTATCCCTTGAGGAGAACCGGATAAGAACCCGAACTAGTTTCGTTCTCCAGCCCGGCGGCGACGCCCACGTTCACCGCGTCGTCGAGTACGGCGCGGCCGACGCGCCCTACCAACGGGAACGTTTTCGGGTGGAGGCTAAGCGAAGGGCCGTAATCGAGGAGTACTGGAACGGCTTGTATCCCGGCACTAAAGTCTTTAACGAAAAATACTCCGACATAACCGACCTCGCGCAACCGGTGCGAGTCGAATACGACGCGGTTGTCAAACGGTTGTACGACCCGGCGAGCGCGCGGGTACATCTCGACGCCGTCGTTCACAAATCGAACTTGCTCGCCCGCTACGGGAAGAAGGCGTCGCGGCGTTGGCCTTTAATACTCCGCGAAAACGAGAAGGCCGTCGCGGAACTAACTTATATTATCCCCGAGGGATACGCGGTCACGGCTCTACCGCTGGCCAAAGAGTTCCGCTCGCCCTTCGGAATCCTGGCCATCGACGTACGCACCGAAGGGAATCGAGTTTCGATCAAACAAGAGCTCGAGCTCTACGTCCAGCGAATCCGACCCGACGACTACGCCGCGTTTCGCGAGTTCTGTTTGAACGTGGACGATTGGGAGAACGAGCCGATAATAATCGAAAAAGTACGGTGAGCTCGGCCGGTAAAAATAAAAAAGGCGGCCCGCCGGGCCGCCTTTTAAGTGTGCGCGGGATCAATCGGTTAAATAATCGGGGAGGATGTACTGCGCCGGGTCGACGTGCGTTCCGCCGACCAGCACCTCGTAGTGGAGGTGGGGCCCGGTGGCCCATCCCGTAGCGCCGACGTACGCGATAATGTCGCCCCGTTTCACGTGCTGTCCCTCTCCCACTCTTAAAGCCGAACAGTGGCCGTAGCGCGTTTCGAAACCGTAGCCGTGTTTTACGAAGACGCAATAACCGTAGCCGCCCTTCATCCCGGCGAAAGTCACCACGCCGTCGGCGGGCGCTACGATCGGCGCGCCCGTGGGGATCGCGATATCGACGCCCTTATGGAATTGGACGCCGCCGAAGATCGGGTTGCGCCGCCAACAGAACCCCGAACAGATATGGCCGCTACACGGTTTTATGGCCGGCGAATGGTCGAAGATATGCCGGGTACGCGTCTGGGCCGTGATGACCTCTCGGAAGGAATCGTTTTGAAGTTGGGCTTGCCGAAGCGCCAACTCGAGGTCGTCGACGTTCTTATCACGACCTAACTTTATCATTTGGGTAATATTCGTAAGGGGGCCGCCGACGCCCGCTTCCCTGACGTCGGCCGGTATGGTCTCCAGGTCGTGTATTACCCGCATCGCGTCGTCTAAACTCGCGAGCGCCGATAGCTTGCCTTGAAGCCGGCCCCGTTCCCAGGCGATGTCGTCGAAGCGGGTGTCGCGCGCGCCGGCCCGGCTCTTCAATCCGTCCAACCGGCCCGCAAGCTCCTTACGGGAGGCGTACTGGAAACTTATTACGAGGAGCCCCGCCGCGAACAAACACGAAGCGGCGGCGACGACGTAACACCTGAAAAGGGAAATGCGAAACGTGCGATTTACGCCCGTACCGCTGGGAGCAAATACGATGGATACGTGCTTCTTGCGAAGCCGACGTATGTTCTCATGTATGCGTGTGGACCGAGTCACGCGGCCTTTCCCTTAGGGACCCCATTTTAAATAATTCTCTAGATTTGTCAAGGAAAAAAAGCCCCAAAGCCCTAAAAAATAAAATTTTCCGAGCCCATAGTCCCCCTATCCAACATAATAAAATTTTAACGATACGCTTTTATTCACCCGAAACGCCTGAGCCTCTTTGCTTTCAAACCTTATCGTCGCCCGGGTAGAGCGGCGACATAGCACGAAGACGCTTCGCCACCTCGGGTAGAACGTCGACCACCTTGTCGATCTCTTCCGCGGTGTTCTCCGGCCCCAACGTGAATTGGAGCGAGCCCTGCGCCACGGCAGGGTCGAGGCCGCAGGCCAACAGAACGTGCGACGCCTTAAGCGCCCGCGACGAACAGGTCGAGCCGCTCGACGTGCATATCCCCTCGCGAACCAGGAGGAGTATCATCGCTTCGCCCTCGACGTACTCCACGCATACGGACTCGTGCGTCGGCAGCCGCCGTTCGGGGTGGCCGTTCAAGTGTAGGCGGGGAATGCGCTCGAGGAGGCCTTCGTGCAGCCGGTCGCGGAGGGAGCGTACGTACGCGGACCTTTCCTCCATCTCTTCCTCGGCGATACGCGCGGCCTCCCCCAGGCCGACGACGGCCGGGACATCCTCCGTCCCCGCGCGCCTGCCGCCTTCTTGAATGCCGCCGTCGATCTGCGGTTGGACCCGCACCCCTTTCTTGAAGTACAACGCGCCCGAGCCCTTAGGGCCGTAGAAGCGATGCCCCGAGACCGACAACAAGTCGACGCCCGATTCCTTGACGTCCACCGGTATATGCCCCACCGCCTGGACGGCGTCGGCGTGGAACGCCGCGGCTGAGTTCTCCCGGACTACGTTCACCAGTTCGGCTACAGGCTCTATGGTGCCTATCTCGAGGTTGGCGAGGTTGACGCATACGAGCGTCGTGTCGGCGCGCAGCGCCGCCTTGAGGTCGGCCGGGTCGACGATACCGTAACGGTCGACCGGGACCGTAGTTACCTCCCAACCGAGCCTGGCCATACTCTGCGCCGCGTTCGCCACCGACTGGTGCTCGAGCGCGGACACTACTATGTGCCGGCCCTTCTTCTCGCGCGCGAGCGCGACCCCCTTGACGGCGAGGTTGTTCGCCTCGCTCCCCGACGACGTGAATATGAGCTCGCGGCTCTCGCAGTTAAGCAGCGAGGCGAGTTGGCCCCGGGCGCGCTCGAGCGCCTCGCGCGGCCTCTCGCCGAAGGGGTGCGTCGAGAGAGGATTACCGAAGTACTCGGCGACGTACGGCCCCATCGCCTCGACGACGCGCGGGTCGGGCCGCGTCGTCGCCGCATTATCCAGATAAATTAAACCCATTAGTACCACCCCATCACCGAGGCCGAAAAAACCCGGCGCTTCGTTAGGCCGGGCTTTTCTTATATTATAACATACGTAACGTTATTTAACCACGACCATCTTCCGGGCCGCGGCGGCGCCGCCCGCCTCCAGGCGGTACGTGTAGACGCCCGGGGCCAGGTCCGATACGTCGACCGCCATCTCGTCGTCTCCTTCCGAACAAACCGCTTTCCAGGCCGCCGCCACTTTCCGGCCCGCCAGATCGTATACCGTCAACTTCGCCTCGGCCGGTGCCGGCAGCGAGAACCTGACGGTCGTTACGTCCCGGGCCGGGTTGGGATAATTCTGCTCGAGCGCGAAAGCGCGCGCCCGGCCGCCGGCCCGGCACTCAATCGGCCCGAAGGTTTCGCCGGCGCCTTTCAAAGCGACGGCCTCGAGCCAATAGCGGTACTCCTCCCCGGCCTCGACGCCCCGGTCCATATACCCGTACGGCGAGCGGCCGGTTATGAGCTCGGCGTTCAACTTGGTCCGCGCGTCGTCGCTCGCGGCGGCCTTCCGGTAAAGGTTAAAGCCCGCTAAGCGCGCGCCGGGGTTCGTCTTCCACGTAAGTTTAACGGCTGCTCGGGCCGGCTGCGCCTCGAACGACGCTACCGGAACGTCGACGACGTTGGTCTTCTTGCACAGCACCCAGCCATATTTATCGAACTCGACGTTAGTCACCGGACCGCCGTACGTGAACTTGAAGCGGTGATGGCGGTCCTTGACGAAGACGGTCTCGACGTGAGTGCCGCGGCCCTGCGTCGTAATGGTGAGGTCTATCGGCATGTCGAACAGCGGCGTAAGGCGGGACTGCTTCTGGACCTGGCAGATGTTCACGGTCACCGAGTTGCCGGCGGCCGTCCAATCGTATTCGTACACCGGGTAACCGGCCCGATAGACCCAATCGTCGAAGAACTCCTGCAGGCTCTTGCCGTATTCGGCTTCCATCGCCCGCTGGAGCTGGTACGTGAAGGCGTGGCCGAACTCGTAGGCGCGGCCGTAATTATTCCACGCCCGGAAGAACTTCTCGTCGCCCAGGATATGGCGCAGCATATGCAACACCCAAGCGCCCTTCTGATATACGGTGGCGCTCCACGGCTCGGCCGGGTCGTATACCGGGAACCTCCGCCGCGCGTCCTCGGCGAAGTAGGAGTTCGCGAAAAGCTGCATCCGGTCGCGGAAAGCCTGTTTGCCCTTATCGTGCTCTTCCCACAACGCGTCGCAGTAAGTGCCGAAACCTTCGTTCAACCACAGGTCCTTCCAGGTACCGGGCGATATGCAATCGCCCCACCACATGTGGCTCAGCTCGTGGGCCAGGATGTGGTCCGACGTGTGGTCGGGCCGTATGTATGGGGAGTTCAGCGTAATGCAGGTTTGGTTCTCCATCGCGCCGAAGTAACCCATCTCGGCCTCGGCCACGCCGTACTTCTCATCGTCGAACGGATACTGCCAGAACTTGTTGGAGAAGAAGTTCATCATCCGCGGTACGTTTTCAAAACAGATAGCGGCGTTGGCGCGGTGTTCCGGGAAGACGTAGTACCTGATGGGGATGCCGCCCCAGCTCGAGCCGAAGCGGGAATACTTGTACGCCCCGGAAATACTTACGAGGTACGTCGCGATGCGGTTCTCCGTAACCCACGTAAACGTCTTGGTGTTACCCGGGTTGCTCTTCTCACTCTTTAGGACGCCGTTGGCGGCGACGTACCAGTCGTCGCGGCACGTAACCTTCAACTCGACGCGGTCGGCCTTGTCGTTCGGCAGGTCGTAACACGGGAACCAATGCTGCGCCTCCTCCATCGCCGAGCAGACGTAGACGCCCTTGTTGGTGAAATAAAGGCCGTCCTCGGGTTTGCCGCTGTAGAACACCGTTGCGGCGAACTTCTCCCCTTTCTGCTTCGGCGCCAGGAGCGTAATCTCCAGCACGTCGTTCGCGTGCTTAAAGGTACAATTCTTTCCGTCCTGCTTGACGGCCGAGACGGTCATGTCGTTTCCGAAATTGAACTGGACCTCGCGGAGGTCGTTCTTCGAACTCGTGGCAGTTATTTTGCAGTTGCCCGAGATCTTCTTTTGAACGTCGTCCAGCTTTACGTCGATAACGTACTCGCGGACGTCGTAGTCGTGCGGTACCGCCGGCGCGTCGCTCGTGCCCTTCGCCCCGTCGTAGAGGTGGGGTACGTACAGGCGCGGTTCGTCCAGTATATCCGCCGACGGATTGTATAGGGCGACAGCGGGAACGGCGGTCGCCGCGGCGACAACGATTAAAATAAACTCGGCGCGCATATAATCTCTCCTAGGAAGTAAAGCGGGATACCGGGTCACCAACGGCGACGCTTATAACTTTCAAACGAAACGCGGTCCGTTTAAGGAGCACATAGAACCGCTCACGTACGCCAAAGCAGGAAGACTTAGGCCCGAAACGAACCCGCGTTTCCCGCACCTATTGCCTATCGCGGTTTTCAAGGGCCCCTACGCCCCGCGAATATTTCAATCGCCTCCCGCAACTCCTCGAGCGTAAGCGTCGTTCCGCGGCACGGCCCCTGCGGCCTTTGGTTGGCCACACCGAGCACGGGCCGGTCGTTCACGACGTAGATGCCCGTAATCAACTCCCGTTCGCACGCCACCCCTATCACCGCGCGCGGCTCGAAATGCCGCACCACCGACGGGACGACGCTGCCGCCGGTAAGCACCGCCATCACGACGTCGTCGTATTCCTCGCGCAGGTCCAGGATTTCGGCTACCGGGCACTCGCCGCAGCGGCGGCAGCTGTCCACGTCCTCGACGAGCGGCTGGCTGCACTCGGGCCGCTGTATGCAACGCGGCAACAGTACGAGAACCGGGCCCGGCCTTTTAGAGCGGTTCGCCGTCGCCCGCGTAACGGCGTTCGATACCCGGACCGCGGAGTGAGCCATACGGTCGCCGGTGGAGCCGAAAAGGCGCGCTAACCGTCGGGCCGGCGCGGCGAATTTCATAATTATTCGGCTCGAGCGCCCGAGCGGTAAGAGTAACCCCTTCCCGGTATACGTCGTCGCGATTATCCCCAGATATTCTAAAAATAAATACGAAATTAAAACGCCGCCGGCCAACAAGACGGCGGAGGGCAAGAAAGGCGAAAACGCCTCGAGCCGCGGCGCGGTAAAATACCAAAAGAGAACGAACAAGGCCGCGGCCCCCGTGATAAGGATGCCTACCGCGGCCAGGAAAAGCGCCGGCCCTTGTTCAATAGCGGCCTCGAAGCCGGCGAGCGCGCCGGCTTCGCGCCACTCGTCGCCCAGGTAGCTCGTATCTTCTACCCCTACGACGCTTTTTTCTCGAGCCGAACCGGCCATAATAAGAACGCGCCGCCCGGACGCGGACGGCGCCGTTTGTCGCCGGGCGATGACACCGCCCTAGGTTGAATCCCTAAGCTTCTTCTTCCGGAACGCAGCAGTCGACCGGGCAGACGTCTGCACACGAGCCGCACTCATCGCATTTCTCGGGGTCTATGATGTAGATGGGGTCCCCTTCCGAGATGGCCTCTTCCGGGCACTCCGGGATGCAAGCGCCACACGCTATGCAGTCTTCGGTTATCTTGTATGCCATTTTTCGGCATTCCTCCTTTTTTAGCCTTCACCCGGTTTATATTTGGAATATCGCGCTTCGTATTTGTCAAAAGCCGGGCCAAACGTAGCAAAAAAGGGTTCCCCCGTCAAGCCCAAAGTTCCCCCTTTCGTCTCGTAACCCCGCCTCTCTCGCAGGCTGACCCGTTTCCCCATTCGTTTGTTCTTTACAAAAAGCCGTCGAAATAATATAATTACCATAGACATGATTATACGAGAGGTTAGGCCTTATGCTTAACGTTAGCGGAGAGGTTTTCAAACGATACGGACGCGTCTACCAACCCGGAGAGGTGGTCGTCCGGGAGGGCGACGTGGGCGAATCGATGTTCATCATCCAAGAGGGCGAGGTCAGGATCCACAAAAGGATTCGCGACCGCGAGACCACGTTGGCGGTACTTAAGGCCGGGGATTTTTTCGGCGAGATGGCGATTATCGATAAAGAACCCCGTTCCGCGAGTGCGACCGCGGCGACCGAAGCCAAGATCCTCGTCCTATCGAAGGATATATTCGAATCGCAAATTAAAACTAATCCTAAAATAATAATGTCTATCCTGCGGAAGATGAGTGAACGGCTGCGCGCCGCCGACCGCCAGATAAAAACCCTCCTCATGCGAGACAACCACTCCCGCGTTACGGGCACCCTGCTGTTGCTGATGTCGAAGCGAGGTACCCCTTCCGAGCAAGGCGTCGTGATGGACCGCAAAGAGACGCTCGACGAGCTCGTGAACATGACCGGCCTACCGCTGGAGAAAGCCGAGGAAGTACTCGAGACGCTGCGCCGAGCGGGAATCGTAAGGTTTGAAAACAACGTTATGATGGTCAAATCGGCCGACAGCCTGGAAAGATTTATGAACTATTTGGAGATGAAAGAAGAATTCGGCCTGTAAAATTCCCAACCCCTCATAAACGTTGGACCAATTCAAATACATCCTATTGTGGTTGATCGCCGCGTTTTTGATCGCGGACTACCCGCTACAATTAAACTTAGTCTTCGAAATACGTTACAAATACAGGTTCGGGGGGCTGTTGCACGTCGCCATCCACGCTCTGGCGGGGCTTTTTCTGTTATACCCGTACCTCGCCCACTGGCAGATATGGGCCGCGTTCGGCGCCACGATCATCCTCCACTATTTTATCGACACCGTCAGCAAGACCAATATCTACATGTGGCTCGCCGACCAGGCTTCGCATATCGTCTTAATAGCGGGCGTGGCGTTCCTCGGCCGGCACCTACAACCGCTACCCCTACCCCACATCGTCGCGCAGTACTACTTTAATGCACCCTTCGCGTTATACGTAATCGGCTACCTGGCGGCGACCTTCGCCGGTACGATATTCATCTTTTTCGTAAAGATGACGTTCCGAAAGGGTTACCAAACCCGGCCTATACTACTTTATGAGAAAACCACCGGCGTCGTATCGCGCGCCGTAGTCGTTACGGCGATAATACTCGGCTTCAAACTTACCCCCGCCTTCTTCTTCGTCGCGCCCGTACCCGACCTGCTCCGCCTTTACCAGGTAGTAACGTTACGGGGTGACGAACGTCATTACAAAGACGTCTACCCCGCCGACGTACTGATTTCGTTCCTGTACGCCGCGGCCATCGGCGTAGCGCTCGCTTTCGTATAAAGCATGCCGACGAAAAGAACCATAATAACGGCCCTGGCCGTCGCTTCGGCGGGAATCGCGCTCGGTTTCGAAAGAAACCCCGGCGGCGACGCGGGTGCGGCCGCCGGTTGGGGATTGGGAGCCCGGGCGGAAGCTCTGGGCCGGGCGTACACGGCGCTGGCCGGCGACGCCGCCGCAGTGTATTGGAACCCCGCCGGCCTGGCCGCCCTCGAGCGCACCGAGCTCGCGTTCGCGTACGGCGCCCCCTTCGGCGCCGCGGGCGACGTGACGCTGGGCGACGTCGTCGTCGCGAAGCCGCTACTTTACACTATGGGAGAAGAAGCCGGCGGCGCCGGCTCTCTGGGAACGCTCGCGGCCGCGGTCGCGTTCCGCCGGGCCGGCGGAATAATCGAGGCCGACGAAAACGGCCCCACCGGCCGCACCTTCGCCGATACCGACGTCGAACTTTATCTGGGCTACGCCCACGCGTTAGGGAGTAAGGCCGCTTTCGGCCTCGCGCTTAAAAACGTCACCCGGAAAACCGCCGATTACAGCGACTCCGGTTTCGGCCTGGACCTCGGCGGTACTTATAAACCCCTCGCCGACCTTACGTTGGGAGCCGTGGTCCGGAACGTCATAGCCCCCAACTTCCGCCTAAAGGCGCTTAAGGACGCGCCGCCGCTGACGCTCGAGCTGGGCGCCGGCTACGAATTCTTCAACCTCTTATCGCCGACGGCGTCGCTCGAGATAACGCGAGAGGGGTTCTACGACGTCGGCGCCGGCGTCGAAATTACGCCCGTAAAATACGTCGCCCTTCGCGGCGGGTATTACACCGGCGACGAAAGGCCGCGGGCTGGTATCGGCTTCGCGCTGGGTAGTTTCCGTTTCGACTACGGCCTTCGCATCGGGGGGCCCCTGGGGGATTCGCATTTGGCTTCGGTATCGCTGCTTTTAGGCGGCGTCGAACCTCCCCCGGGAGCCGTCGTGCCCGAGGAGGAAGGGTACATCGAGTTTGAACCGGAAGAAGAACCCTCCCCCGAAAGTGAAGGCGCCGAAGGCGAAGAGGAAACCGCCCCGGGGATACCGGGAATTGACGAATTATTCGAGGAGAGCTCGGGGGGGCCGTAACGGGGGCGGCCCAACGTTATTTTTACTAAAAAAGAAGCCCCCGAACGGGGGCTTATTGGGCGATGCAGGACTCGAACCTGCGACCCCTTGCATGTCAAGCAAGTACTCTAGCCAACTGAGCTAATCGCCCTTAGCAGCGGTAGTATATCCGAGTTTAGTGGGAACGTCAAGAAGAAATTATGCTTCGGGATACGTTTAAAGAATTTTTAGGCGCCACGCTGGGCGACGTGCTCTCGTCGCTCGCCTTAGCAGTGGTCGTTTTCGCGGCCGGCCGCGCCGTCTTCGCCGTCCTCAGGAGGATTTTAAAGTTAGAAGGGCTCCGAGTTACGGTCAACATTTTCCTCCTATTGCTCGCGGCGGCGGCCTTCGAGCACGTCTTCGATTACGAGTGGACGCCCGCCGTCGGCCGGATAATGCGGGCCCTGATATTCGTCTTCGGCGTATACCTCGCGTTCCGCCTGCTCGAGCATATATTCGTACGCCGCGTCACCAAAGAGAAAAAACGCGTCGAAATCCCCCGTATAGTCCGCGATATCGTACGGCTCGCGGTTATTGTCCTCGCCGTACTATTCGCGTTGAAGGCCTTTTTGGGGCTCGAGCCGACGGCCCTTATCGCGACTTCCACCGTTCTTTCCGCGGTCATCGGCCTCGCGATGCAAGACGTGCTGGCCAACATATTCGCCGGTATCGCTCTCCAGATCGGCAAACCGTTTCGCGTCGGCGACTGGGTTACCGTCTACGACCAAACCGGAACGGTCATCTCGACGTCGTGGCGCGCGACCCGCATAAGGACCCGCGACAATCACATCATCGAAATAGCGAACGCTAACATCGCGAAGGCCGAAATCTACAATTACTCCGTACCCACGCCTCTCCAGCGCCGTCACGTCGAGGTGGGCGTAGTATACGGCGTCCCGCCCAATACGGTGAAACAGGTGCTGTTGGAGGCCGCGCTGGCGGCGAAGGGCGTCTTAAAAGAACCGGACCCGGACGTTCTCCTTACCGAATACGGCGACTTCGCAATCACATATCGCGTACGCTACTGGCTGAAGGATTTCGCGGACGTGCCGCGGACCGAAGACCGCATTATGACCAATATCTGGTACCACTTCAAACGCGCCGGCATCACCATCCCATTCCCCATCCGCGACGTTACGCTGCGCCATATCGACGAGAAGGCCGAGGTTCGGGCCGCTGAAGACCGCGTGGCGCGCGTCAGAGCGTATTTTGAAGACGTCGACCTTCTGGCGGCCCTCTCTAAAACCGAGCGCAACAAACTCGCCGCGGGCGCCGCCGAAAGACGTTACGCCGCCGGCGAAAGGGTCGTCCGCCAGGGCGACCACGGGTCCGAATTCTTCATCGTCGTATCGGGCAAGGTCCGGGTTACCGTACGGCGCGAGGACGGCCGCGCGGCCGAAATCGGTACGTTCGGCCCCGGGTTTTTCTTCGGCGAGATGGCCCTTTTAACCGGCGAGCCGCGCCGGGCCACGGTCACGGCGACGGAGGATACGGACGTGGTCGTAATCGGCAAGGACGAATTCCGGGAGATAATCGCAGCCCACCCCAAAATCGCCGTAAAATTATCTGCCGCCGTAGAAAAACGCCGAGCCGATATCGAAAAGGAATTCGCCGAAGCGGGCGACGCCGACGCGGCCGCGGCGGTGGAAGACGAATACTCCCGCGAGAACGTATTGAAGAAAATAAAAACTTTCTTCGACATCAAATAAACGCTTCCCGCGACCACGCCCCGCGAAAACTCGCCTGCCGAGCGGATTGCCGCGTTGTTTCCGTTTAGGGGGCCGCCGCCGCCGGCGCACGGACTTCCCGGATGCCGCGCCCGCGCTATTTCCGCCGGACGCGTTTTAAGTTACATACCAAAAGATGGTAAGCTTAAATAGAAAAGTTTTATTATGGTATAATAATTTTTTTAAACCCGCTCGACCTTGCTTTGGATTCGACCTTTTCGAGCAATAAATTATGAACGAAGAAAATAAAAAGACACAAGAAGAAGACCCGGCCAAGCGTAAAATCCCTACCGGCATCTGGGTAAAATGTAAGGGCTGCCGCGAGCCGCTCTTCGCCGCCGAGCTCGAGCGCAACCTTATGGTCTGCCCGAAGTGCGATTATCACTTCCCGCTCAGCGCTTATAAACGCATCGACCTTTTAACCGACGAAGGGTCGTTCCAAGAATACGACGCCGACCTGACCGCGGTCGACGTACTGTCCTTCGCCGATAAAAAGCCGTACACCCAACGCCTCGCCGAAGCCACGAAGAAGGCCGGCGTCAAAGACGCCGTCGTAACCGGCCTGGCGACGTTGGAGGGCATCCCCATTTCGATCGGGGCGATGGACTTCAGCTTCATAGGCGGCTCGATGGGCAGCGTCGTCGGCGAGAAGGTGGCCCGCGCGTTTAAGCGCGGCGTCGCCCACCGCCGGCCGGTCGTGATCGCGCCCACGTCGGGCGGCGCCCGCATGCAAGAGGGCGTCGTCTCCCTCATGCAGCTCGGCAAGACCAACGCCGGCGCGGCCGAGTTGGCGGACGCCGGCCTCCCCTACGTCGTCGTCATTTCCGACCCCACGACGGCGGGCGTGATGGCTTCCTACGCCTCGGTGGGCGACGTAATCATCTCCGAGCCAAACGCGCTTATGGGTTTCGCCGGCCCGAGAGTCATTATGGAAACCATCCGCCAGGAGCTGCCGCCCGGCTTCCAGCGGGCCGAATTCCAGCTCGAGCACGGCTTCGTCGACATCGTCGCCCACCGGCGGGACGTCAGGGGTATCGTCGCCGAACTGTTGGAAGTTCTAACGCCCGAAGGCGTACTCGGCTCGAGTAGCGATGGGAAGCGTTAGTGACCGGCCCGGGCGGAATTCGAAACCTCCTATCGGCAACCGGACGGTCCGTCCTTGGGCTCGCCGGCGCCGCGGCGGTGGGCTTCTACTGGAGCCTGGCCGAGACGCTGCTTATCCGGCACACCTTTGCCTCCGGTATCTATTTTAGCAGGAGCTTCCTTTCGGCCTTAAACGGCCGCTTCGTTTTTTACGGCCTCGTCGCCGTCGCCCTCGCGTTACTATTCGCGTTGGCGTTTAGCTTTTGGCGGCCCGCCAGGCGGAGTAGCGCCCCGCGGGGCTCCGTCCGCGCGCGGGCGCTGACAGCTACGGCCGCCGTCGCCCTCGGGGCCAATCTATCTTTCCTCTTCCTCTATCTTATTTACGAAAAAACGGACCTGCCCTCGTGGAACAAGGCCGCGTACGCCGCGGGCGTTCTAATAGCGACGTTGATTACGGCCGCCGTCGTAACGGCTTTAAGCCGGCTCTACGCGAAATACCAAACCGCACGCCGCGCGGTTCTATACGCGTCTTATATTCTATTGGCCGTCGCCGCGGTCGGCGCGTTATCGTCCGCTTTTCACGTCCGGCATAAGAGCCGGACGCGCCCGACCCCGACGGAGCTTCCCTACGTCGTCGTGATAACGCTCGACGCGTGGCGGGCCGACGCGTTCGACGAAAAGCTTACGCCCGCGCTGTACGACTTCGCTCGTAGGAACGGCCTGGTCTTTACGAACGCGCGCGCCCCGTCGACGTGGACGCTGCCGTCTTTCTCGGCGGCGTTAACGGGCTCGCACAATTTCGCCGACGCAGAGGGGTTACGAACCGGCGGCTCGAGCCGTAAGCCGTGGGACGCCGTCCCCCGTACCTGGGCCGAAGTGATGCGGGACAACGGCTACGATACGTACGCCGTCCTGAGCAATCCCCACCTCGATACGGTCCGCCTTATCTTCCGGGGTTTCTCCCATTTCGACTACGTCGACTTCCACCCTCCCTTAGCCGCGGTTCACTTTTACGACACCGCCTTGTATTTCGCCGTTCGCGGGCGTAAGTGTTCGCGCGAAGTACCGGGCGAAACGACACGGAGCCTGGTGGATAAAACCCTTAAGGTCCTTCGCAGGCCGACAAGAAGGCCCAAGTTCGTATGGGTGCATATCCTCGACCCGCACTTCCCGTACCAACCACTTCGCCGCGTATTGGAAGAGAGTGCTCCCTTTTTGCTGAATAAAACTCACTACGGTACCGACAGGAAGTATTTGACGGAAACGAACTCCCGTATCTTAAAAGCGCTGTACGAAGAAGAAGTGAGGAGCACCGATTCGCTCGTCGCGCCGCTCCTGGCCGAGCTCGAGCGAAGACCGGACTCGCTGGTAATCATCTCGGCCGACCACGGCGAAGAATTTTTCGAACACGGCGGCAAGGAACACAGCCATACGCTGTACGACGAAGTATGCCGGGTCCCGCTCATCGTCGCGCTGCCGGGCGCGGGACGTTCCCGCCCTCGCGTAGGCGTTGTGCCGACGCCGGTGAGCCTGGTGGACGTAGCGCCCTCGGTCCTAAACTACCTGGGCCTGCCGGTACCGCCGACGATGGAGGGGCGGCAAGATTTACTTACCGGCAGCCCGCCTGAGGCTCGAGAGGTTTACGCTACGTTAAACCGCGCGGTGAATATGCTCGCGGCGCTGGCCGAAGGCGATAAGAAAGTTATTGCGAAAATTAAGGGCGATAACGCCGAGATAGAATATTTCGATTTAAAGGAAGACCCAACGGAACAAAGGCCGCTGCCGCTGGACGACGAGGGCCGACGGTTAAAAGATAAACTCCTAAAATGGGTAGACGAGAGAGACGTCTCCCGCGGAATCGACGCCGGCGACGCGTCGCTGTTCGGCGAACGGGCGGACTTGCGGGCGTTGGGCTATATGTAAAACCCCTACCGTACGACGTCACCCGTAACGACCGGCGGCGGCGATAACTTTATTTGGGGAACGTAAGAAGCTTTGGTTAAATCTAGTCGCATACGAACGACGCTGGCCAAGGGCGCGCGAGCGCTCCGTTGGCCCGCGGCCGCCTTCGCCGTAGGCGTCGTTTGGGCCCTGGCCGAAACGCTGGTAATCCGAACCGTTTTCGAAACCGGTTTCTACTACAGCCGGAGTTTTATTTCCGCCCTCAACGGCCGCGTCGTCTTCTACGGCCTGGTTTCCCTGGCCGTATGGGCGATAGTCACGTCCGGCGCGATCTTATGGCGCCGGGTTTTCGGCGGCAGCTTTTCACTAGCGGCCATAAGCGGGCGGGCCATAGCCTTTGGGGCCGCGGCGGCGGCGTGGTTCAACCTAACCATCGCCGGGGCGTACTTAGTCCACGCCCAATTCGGCGTGCCCCTCCGCAACCGCCTCGCACTTATAACGCTGGGCGCCGTCCCGTCACTCGTACTCGTGGCCGCGTTCATATTTCTTCTAACCCGGTTGCGGCGGCGCTTCGCGGTGGCTCGAGCTGCCTCGAAATACGCCGGTTACACGTTATTGGCCGCGGCCTTGGCGCTGGCCGCGGTATCCTACGGCTACGAACGTATCCGCTCGTTATCGCGGCCCAGGCCATCCGGCCTACCGAACGTCGTGTTCTTAACGCTCGACGCGTGGCGGGCGGACGCCTTCCGCGACGAACTCTCGCCGGCGATCGCGACCTTCGCGCGGGAAAACGGCCTGGTTTTCACTAACGCCCGGGCGCCGTCGTCATGGACGCTGTCGTCGTTCGCCGCCATATTTACGGGGTCATACAACGTAACGCGGCCGAGCGGCGTCGAACGCCGAGACGACGTACGTACGACATGGGCTGAGATAATGCGCGACGGCGGGTACGACACGTTCGCCGTCGTTCATAATCCGCACTTGGATACCGTCCGGTTCGTGAACCGCGGTTTTAACCACTTCGACTGCGCCCGGTTCAACGCTTTTTTATCAGCGATTCATTTCTATGATACGGCCTGGTACTTCGCGATGAGGGGACAATGCTTCGTACCGGAGATACCGGGCGAGGCCAACTACATATTAACGGAAAAAACCCTGGCCCTCGTACGCAAGAGCTCTAAAAGGCCGAAATTTATTTGGGTCCATTATTTAGACCCCCACTACCCGTACCAGCCCACGGCCCGGGTATTGCGGGAAAAGGCACCCCACCTAACCGTTAAAACCGACCTCGGAACCGATATAGAAAATTTATCGCCCGAAAACGCGGCCGGGATAAAAACGCTATACGAATGTGAGGTCGAGAGTACGGACCGGGAAGTAGCGCGGCTCCTGGCGGAGCTCGCGGCCGAACCCAACACGCTGGTTATCATATCCGCCGACCACGGCGAAGAGTTTTTCGAACACGGAGGGACTCGACACAATAGGACCGTATACGATGAGGTATGTAAAGTACCGCTCATAATAGCGTTGCCGAAGCCGGACCGCACGCACGTCACCGTAGGCGAAAAGTCGTCTCCGGTTAGCCTGGTGGACGTCGCCCCCTCCGTTCTCCGCTACCTCAGCTTACCGGTGCCGCCGACGATGGAAGGCCGGGAGGATATATTGTCGGGCGAAATCCCCGGCGACCGTCAGGTCTTCGTTATACTTAACTCCCTCGAATATCTGACCGCGGCGCTAATCGTCGGCGATAAAAAAGTCATAATGACGCTCGAGGGCGGCGACGTCCGCACCGAATATTACGACTTAAGCGCCGACCCCGGCGAACAAAGGCCGCTGCCCCTCGACGAGCAAGGCGAGCGGTTACAAACGGAACTCCGCGAGTGGCTCGACGGGTTGGACGTTACGCGCGAAGGCGGCGCCGCCGATACATCTTTATTCGGCGACCGGGCGGATTTGCGCGCGTTGGGTTATATGTGATAGCCGCGCGGCGAGATAAATATGGCACCCGAAAACCGGACACCGAACGTATTAGTTAAAGCCGCCGGCCCGGTCGGATGGTTGGCGGCGGCCGTCGGCGTCGGCGTCTACTGGGCCCTCGCCGAGACGCTCATCCACCGCGGCCTTTATGCCACCGGCTTCTACTACAACTCGAGTTTCGCAGCTGCCCTCAACGGCCGCATCATCTTTTACGGGCTGGCCTCTTGTGTCCTCTGGACATTATTCGCGCTGGCGATAAAGCTCGTACGCCGCCTACGCCGGCGCGGTTCGGCCTCGGCCGTCGGCCCGCGAGCCTTGGCGGCCGTGGCCGCAGTGGCCACGTGGGTTAATTTGGACATCGTCGCGATGTACGTCCTGTACGAGCGGCTCGGGATAAAGGTAAAACAAGGGCTTGCCTTCCCGGCGCTCGTCGGCCTCCCCGCGTTACTCGTAACCGCCGCGCTGTTACTCGTATTGATTTATTTATCGCGACGCCCCGGCCGGGCGAAGGCGGTATTAAGAACCGCCGGCCGAATCATCTTGGCGGCGGGCGTCGCCCTCGGCGCTTTTTCGTACGGCCTAAAATACTACCGTTCCTGGTCTCGAGCTAAGCCGGCCGAGTTGCCGGACGTCGTCTTCATAACGTCGGACGCCTGGCGGGCCGACGCGTTCAACGCCGAATTCTCGCCCGAGATATTAACTTTTGCCGAACGCGACGGCGTCATCTTCGGCCGCGCCCGCTCGACGGCGCCGTGTACGCTCCAATCCTTCGCCGGGGCATTGACCGGTTCGTACAACGTCACCCGCTGCGACAGCATGGAATATAAAGAAAGCCTCCGAACGACTTGGGCCCAGGTTATGTGGGCGCGGGGCTACGATACGTACGCCGTTCTCAGCAATCCCTACCTCGATACGGTTCGCTTGCTCCACCGCGGCTTCGCCCACTACGACTACGCCGACTTCAACCCTCTCCTGGCCGCGGTTCGTTTCTACGACACCGCTTGGTACTTCGCTATTAGGGGTAGCGCGTTCGAACCCGAAGTCCCGGGTACGACCAGCCGCCGGTTGACGGATAAGACGCTCGCCGTCCTGCGTAAAAAAACGCCCAGGCCGAAGTTCGTTTGGGTTCATTATTTGGACCCCCACTACCCCTACCAACCGAGCGACGCCGTACTCCGGGAAAACGCGCCCGACCTGTTAATCAAAACGGCCTACGGCACGGACCGCAGCAAATTGGACGCGAAAAACGTACGGACCATAAAAGAGTTGTATGATTACGAGGTAAAAACTACCGACGGGTACGTGGCGCGCCTTTGGGCCGAGCTGGCCGCTCGCCCCAACACGTTGGTAATCATAAGCTCCGACCACGGCGAGGAGTTCTCCGAACACGGCCAATTCGAACACCGGAAGACGCTGTACGACGAGGTTATTCGCGTTCCGCTGATAATCTCCTTGCCGAAAGACGATCGCGGACGCTTTACCGCCTCGCGCGTCTCGGCGCCGATAAGCCTGATAGACGTAGCGCCGTCGACCCTTACTTACCTCGGCTTCCCCGTCCCCGGAAAGATGGAAGGCCGGACGGATATAATCACAGGCAGCGCGCCGGAAGAGCGGGGGGTATACTCGACCCTTTGGCACCCCGACGGCTACTTCCTCGCGACGCTGGTCAAGGGCGATAAAAAGATCATCGAAAAAATTAAGGGCGGCGAAACGACGTTCGAATATTTCGATTTAGCCGCGGACCCCGGCGAACGAAATCCCCTACCGCTCGACGATACCGGCGAGGGTTTACGGGACAACGTCGCCGCGTGGGTACGCAACCACGTCAACTTCCGCGAAAGCGGCGTCGACGAAGCGCAAATATTCGGCGACCGCGCCGATTTGAAAGCTTTAGGATACGTACAATAAGTTTTAGGCGGTTGCACCGCTTTTTAGTTTTTACCGCGTCATTTTGGCGCGAGGGGGAAAATAAAACCGCCAATTTGACAAAACACGACACCGCCCTCTGCGGCGAAATCCCTTGAGAATAACGGGTTTCCGGGCACCGTATTTTTGGCACATTATTTGCGATATACTTATACGAATTCCCCCACCAGTTACCGTCGCACCCGAGTTATAGAAAGGAGCCTAACTTATGATCAAAGTCCGCCCGTTGGGAGACCGCATCCTCGTCAAACGCCTCGAGGAAGAGGAAGTAAAGAAAGGCGGCATAATTATCCCCGATACCGCCAAGGAGAAACCCCAGCGCGGCGAAGTTATAGCCGTGGGCCTGGGGCGTCTGGACGAGGAGGGCAAGCGCTTACCGCTCGACGTACAAGTCGGCGACAACATTTTATTCGGCAAGTACGCCGGCAGCGAAGTGACCATAGACGACGACGAATACCTCATCATGCGCGAAGAGGACGTCCTCGCCGTCATCGAAGAAAGCAAACCCGGTAAAAAAGCCGGACAGAAAAAATCCTCGAAATAGCACCCCTAGGAGGGTCCGCTAATGGCAAAACAACTCGAGTACGGCGTAGACGCCCGCGCCTCGATTCAGAAGGGCGTTAGACAACTCGCCCGCGCCGTCAAGGTAACGCTGGGCCCGAAAGGCAGGACCGTCATCCTCGATAAAAAATTCGGAAGCCCCGTGATTACCAAAGACGGCGTCACCGTCGCCAAAGAGATCGAGCTCGAAGACCCTTTCGAAAACATGGGCGCCCAAATGGTCCGCGAGGTCGCCTCTAAAACCTCCGACATGGCGGGAGACGGTACCACGACGGCTACCGTCTTGGCCGAAGCCATCTTCAACGAGGGCTTGAAAATGGTCACCGCCGGCGCCAACCCCATGGCCATAAAGCGCGGAATAGACGCCGCGGTCGAGGCCATAGTCGATAAGTTCAAGGAAGTCTCCGACGACGTAAAAGAATCCAAGGAGATCGCCGCCGTCGGTACGATATCGGCCAACAACGACCCCGCCATCGGCAACCTTATCGCCGACGCGATGGACAAAGTGGGCAAGGACGGCGTAATCACGGTCGAAGAGGCCAAGGGCATGGAGACAACGCTCGAGGTCGTCGAAGGAATGCAGTTCGACCGCGGTTACCTCTCGCCCTACTTCATCACCGACGCCGAGAAGATGGAATGCGTCCTCGATGAGCCGTACATCCTCATCTTCGAAAAGAAGATAAGCGCGCTCCGCGACCTCCTGCCGCTCCTCGAAACCATCGCGAAAACGGGCAAACCGCTCCTGGTCATAGCCGAAGACGTCGAGGGCGAAGCGCTGGCGACGCTCGTCGTCAACAAAATCCGCGGCATCCTCAAATGCGCCGCGGTCAAAGCCCCCGGGTTCGGCGAACGCCGCAAAGCCATGATCGAGGACATCGCCATACTGACCAACGGCCGGGCCATAACCGAAGACCTGGGCATCAAGCTCGAGAACATCCAGATGGAGGACCTGGGCCAGGCGAAGCAGGTCAAGATCGATAAGGACGATACGACGATCGTGGGCGGCTTCGGCTCGGACGACGCCATCAAGGGCCGTATCGCGCAAATTAAACGCCAGATCGACGACACCACGTCGGATTACGACCGCGAAAAGCTCCAGGAACGCCTGGCCAAACTCGCCGGCGGCGTCGCCGTGATAAGCGTGGGCGCCGCTACCGAGACCGAAATGAAGGAGAAAAAAGCCCGGGTCGAAGACGCCTTGAGCGCGACGCGGGCCGCGGTCGAAGAGGGTATAGTCCCGGGCGGCGGCGTTATTTTTATCCGCGTCATGGGAGCCCTCGACGGCCTCAAGCTTAAAGGCGAAGAGAAGATAGGCGCCGACATAGTGGGTAAAGCGCTTCAATCGCCGCTCCGCCAAATAGCCGATAACGCCGGCGAAGAGGGTTCGCTCGTCGTCCAAAAAGTAAAGGACGCCGACGACGTCAACTTCGGGTTCAACGCCGAATCGAACAAGTACGAAAACCTCGTCAACGCCGGCATTATTGACCCGACCAAAGTCGTCCGTCTCGCCCTACAGCACGCCGCTTCCATCTCGGGTTTACTGCTGACTACCGAGGCGCTGGTAACGGAGAAACCGGAAGACGAAAAAACGCCCTCGGCGCCTCCCGGCGGCATGGGCGGGATGTATTAACCAAACACCGCTACAGGTATCTAGTCGAGGCCGGCCCCGGGCCGGCCTTAGCGTTTCGTAACCCCCGCGAAAACGCGGCCCTGGGTAATAAGCGTCCGCCAAGCCGTTTTCACTATAACCATTTTTACCTTGCTAACGCTACTCCAAATCGTTATATTATACGCGTCGGCGGAGTAGCTCAGTCGGTTAGAGCACGCGGCTCATATCCGCGGCGTCGTGGGTTCGAATCCCTCCTCCGCCAAAATACGCTATGCGTATCCTAACGTTAGCGGCCGCGGCGGCGGTTTTCGTTCCCGGCGCGGCCTTGGCCGTAGGCCGCGAGGACGCACGGCTTTCCGTCGAGGGTGCTATCCCGCCGGCGCCCGAAGCCGCTGAGGAAAGCCCCCTCGATAATTTAACGCCCCTCAAGCGCGACGTCGAAGCGGGCGAAGTCGCCCCGGCGAAGCTGGCCGCAATTATGGCCGAGGGCAACGCCGCCGCCCGCTACGCGGACGTGGCCGAGGTAGCGGAGGTCGCTTTGGGCACGCCCGCATCGGTCATCGCAGCGGCCGAAGCGGCCCGGGCCGCGGCGGCTCGCGCCGAGGAACGCCGTACGGGAAAAGCGGCCGACGAATCCGCCGAGACCGCCCGCGAATACTATCCCGGCTTCCCCGGCTACCAAAACGACGCCCGGGTACGAAACGAAGCCGGCGTCGCTTACTATTCGCTGGGGCGGGCCGCCGACGCCCACGAGTCTTACCTGGCGGCGATTTCCCTGGCCCCGGCTTACGACGAACCGTACGCCAACCTGGGTCTGTTGTACCGGCGAAAGGGTTGGTACGAGAAGGCGTTGGAGCAATACGCCAGGGCCCTCGAGCTCGGGCCCACGAACGAGGCCGTGTGGTACAATCGGGCCGTCGTCCTGGAAAGATTGGGTCGCATCGAAGAAGCGGTATCTTCGCTCGAGACGGCGGTAAAGCTTGCGCCGAAGTACAGGGCTCCCACCAGACGCTTAGCGCTGTTGTGGTACGACCTCGGCGACTATGAAACCGCGTACGCCTTCACCCAAAAGCTGGCCTACTTGACCGAGAGCGACGAAAACGCTACGGCCGACGAAATCGCATCGGCGAACGAGCTATTGACTTTGACCCGAAACCGGTTGGGAGGTAAAAAGGCAGAAGCCACTTTAACCGTCGAGGGGACGGCGGCGACGCCGCCTGCGCCTTAACGAGGAGTAAAAACCCGATTACGCGGGAGGTTAAAAATGGCCGATTTCGATACGTTTAAAAAGTACTTCGGACGCAAAAATAATAAAACGGGTTACCTCGCGACGATGGCGGGCCGTGGCCGCCCCACCCTCAGGCCCATTTCGTTCTTCCTCCTCGGGAAAAAAATTTACTTCTGCACGTACTCCGGCGACGCCAAAGTTAAACAGATAAAGAAGAACCCGAACGTCGAAGTATGTATCCCGGTGAACCGCGGTCGGTGGCGCGGTTATTACCGCATCGCGGGCGAAGCCGGACTTTTAACGGACCCGGCGGCCCGCAAACGGCTGTTCCGAAAAATACCTTACCCGACGGAAGGTTTTTGGAAAGGCGCCGACGACCCCAAATTCGCCGCGGTGGAAATTAAACGCGTCGCCAGCCGTTATTTACCGCCGGCGAAGTACCAAGAGGTCGCCGTTAAACTTTAACCGCCGAGGGCACGTCCAACTTGTCCGATAACGTAAGTTATGGTAAAATACCGACCACAGGAGGAGTCACCGTGAGAAAATGGTGGATAATACTAGCTGCGGTTGCTACCGTCCTCTCGCTGCTCGCGTGCGAGGAGGCGCTGGAGAAAGGTAGTATCGAAGGCAACGTCAAAGACGACGGCCAAAACGTGCAGGGCGCTTTTGTCCTCCTGCTCGACGAGGGTAAAATGCTGGCCGGCGAGACGCCGCTCGGTAACGGTTCCGTGACGAACGCCCAGGGGAACTATACTATCCTGTTCGTGGAACCCGACAAGAATTATTATATCGTCGCGGTAAAAGACGAAAAGGGCGATACGACGTACACGCCGGGCGCGGACCCGATAGGTTACTACGGAAGGTACAGCGAGGTGACCAAACTCTGGTATCCCGCACCCGTCTCGGTCGTCTCCGGAGAGAAGAAAAAAGGCATCAACGTCGCCGATATGCACATAATACCCGTCCCTTAAAAGCCGACGCGCGGACGTCCTTAAAACCGTGGGGCATAGTTACCTATGCCCCTTTTTAACGACGACCTTATGCCCGCAAAGAAATACATATTCATAAAAGGCGCCGCGGCGCACAATCTAAAGAACGTCGACGTCAAGATCCCGCGCGACCAGCTCGTCGTCATAACCGGCGTCTCGGGCTCCGGCAAATCGACGCTCGCCTTCGATACGTTGTACGCCGAGGGGCAGCGGCGATACGTGGAATCGCTCTCGGCGTACGCCCGCCAATTCCTCGGCCAAATGGACAAGCCGGAAGTCGAATACATCGAAGGGCTTTCCCCCGCCATAGCCATCGAGCAGAAGTCCGCCAGCAAGAACCCGCGCTCGACGGTCGCGACCGTTACCGAAATCCACGACTACCTCCGCCTCCTCTTCGCCCGCGCCGGCGACCCCTACTGTTATAAATGCGGCAAA
>DATKVX010000125.1 GCA_035529855.1 bacterium | reverse complement strand
GCCAGCGCCTTGGCGAGCTCGGTCTTGCCCACGCCCGTCGGCCCCAGGAAGATGAACGTCCCCACCGGTTGGTTGGGGTCCTTGAGCCCCGCCCGGGCGCTCCGCACCGCCTGCGATACCGCCCGCACCGCCTCCTCCTGGTCGACGATGCGGCGGTGCAGCTCCTCCTCCATCCGCAGCAGCCGCGCCTGTTCCTCCTCGGTAAGCTCGGCGACGGGGATGCCGGTCCAGCTCGAGAGGACCTCGGCCACGTCCTCGCGCGTCACCACCGCGTCCTGCTCCTTCTCGGCCTTGACGCGCTCCCACTTCCCCTTGACCTCGTTCAGCCGGGCCTGCAGCTCGAGCGCCTTCACGTGGGCCTGGTTGGCGGCCTCGAAGTCGTTGCGCGCGATGGCCTCCTCCTTCTCGCGCTCGAGCTTGTCGACCTCGGCCTGGGTGGCCGCGAGGTCCGGCGGCACCGTGAGGTTCGCGAGGTGAACCTTGGCCGCCGCTTCGTCGATGAGGTCGATGGCTTTGTCGGGCAGGAAGCGGTCGGCAATATAACGCGCCGAGAGACGGGCCGCGGCGACTACGGCCTCGTCCGAGATGGTGACGCGGTGGTGGGCGGCGTAGCGCTCGCGCAGACCCTCCAGGATGGCGACGGTCTCCTCCACCGTCGGCTCGTCGACGAGGACCGGCTGGAAGCGGCGCTCGAGCGCGGCGTCCTTCTCGACGTACTTGCGGTACTCGTCGAGGGTCGTCGCGCCCACGGCCTGCAGCTCGCCCCGCGCCAGCGCCGGCTTGAGGATGTTGGCCGCGTCGATGGCTCCCTCCGCGGCGCCGGCGCCCACCAGCGTGTGCATCTCGTCTATGAAGAGTATGACGCCGCCGCCCTTGACGATCTCGTCGACGACGCCCTTGAGGCGTTCCTCGAACTCGCCGCGGAACTTCGTCCCGGCCACGAGGCCGGCGAGGTCGAGCTGGATGACTTTCTTGTCGGCCAGCATCTCCGGGACGCGGCGGCCGGCGATGGCCTGCGCCAGGCCTTCGACGATGGCGGTCTTGCCCACGCCCGGGTCGCCGATGAGGACCGGGTTGTTCTTGGTCCGGCGGGACAATATCTGGATGCAGCGCTCTATTTCCTTCTCGCGGCCGATAACGGGGTCGAGCTTGCCGTCGCGCGCGAGCTTCGTCAGGTCGCGGCCGAAGGTGTCAAGCGCCGGCGTCTTCGACTCCGCGCTCGCGCCGTACGGGCCCGCGGCCTTCGCCCCCATCAGCTCGTAGCACTTTTCGGCGGCGACCTTCGGGTCCGCGCCCAGCGAGACCAGGACCTTGACGCCGGCGCCGGCGGTCTCGTGCAGGACGCCCAATAATAGGTGTTCGGTCCCGACGAGCTGGGCCTTGAGGCGCTGCGCCTCGTCAACGGCGTGCTGGATGGCGCGCTTGGCGTCGGGCGCGAACTCAATTACGACGCCGGGGGCGGCGCCGGGCCGCGACGGCGCGAGCTGTTGGGCCGCGGCGCTGACGCGGTCGAAGTCCAGGCCGACGGCGCCGAGCGCCCGGGCCGCGACCGAGCCCCGGTCGCGGGCGATGCCGACCAGCAGATGGTCCGTCCCGATCTGCGCGGCGCCCAGGGCCTTGGCCGTTTCCTGCGCCGAGCGGACGGCCTCCTGCGCCCGATTCGAGAAGTATTCTTCCACGATTGCTAAGCTCCCATTACTCAGTCATTATTAAGTATTGCCCTAATTCCTTTTTTTATTTCGATAGCCTTTACTTTCCAATGTCCCCATGCGTTCTTTTGCTTTTCGGACTTAATTCCTAGCCCACAAATAGAATAGAATACCAACTCGTAGAGATGCCTTTCCTCGTAATAACAACGGATCGCTTGGATAAGAAAGAGCGACATAAAAACGAGTGCGAAAAAACCCACAATGTAAAATCCTTCTATATTGACGGCGATACAACCGCCTTTTATATAAATCACAAGAAAACTTAAAGAAAAACCCAACCAAACAGCGAGTGAGTTATTAATACCGGCCAATTGGCCGCCGTTCAACCTCCTCCGCCAATCGGATAATTCTTTCGGGAAATCCTTAAAAGTAAAAAAGCTTAAAAAAGTATCCGGGGACATTTTCTCAAATGCGTTTGTATCAACATTACGACCTATGCTATTCAAAATATATTCCTTTAGCTCTATCCTTATCGCGTCATCGTGGAAATTCCAGCAATTAAGAGGCCTTCCGGAACGGTCGCGGCGGGGACCGAGCAAAAAGCAACCAAAACGGCGTAAGACTATATGCAATGTTCCAATTAGAAAACCAAGAACGGGCGCTAAAGCTATTAAACCTGCGGCACCGCCCAAACCGATTTTTGTATACAAATTCTCAAATTCGGGTAATCCATTACTTACTGCGGAAAAAGTGATTATAACCGTTAATAAAAATATACCGCCGGCGAAATAAGTAGAGATAAATAATTTCGGGTCCATCTCCTTACCTCCTCTTTTGTTTTAAACCTGCTAACCAGTTATAGTATTTAACTAAAAACGGGGAGCGACTCGAGAAGTATTCTTCCATAACGGCTCGTCTCCCAATATAGGGTTATTTTATAATATAGTCATTATATATAAACCCCGCGCAAAAATAAAGGCCGCCTTTTCAAGGCGCCGCGGGAGCCGCCCGACTCGGCATAACCCGGCGGCGGACCTATGATATAGTGAGCGAGAAGTCGTAACGATATTAAAGGGGTGATTTGAATGGCTCGAGTCAAAGATAAGGTTGCGCTCGTGACGGGCGGCGCGATGGGCATCGGCGCGGCGTGCTGCACGCTGCTCGGCCGCGAGGGGGCCCGGGTCGTCGTGACGGACGTCGACGTGAAGGCCGGCGAAGCGGTGGCGGAAGAGATACGGGCCGCGGGCGGCGAGGCCGTCTTCTTCCGGCACGACGTATCCGCCGAGGCCGAGTGGAGCGACGTAATCGCGAAGACGCTCGAAAGATACGGCGGCCTCGACGTCGTAGTGAACAACGCCGGCATCGGCGCCACGACCACGGTCGAGGCCGACACGCTCGAGGGCTGGCGCCGGCTCCTGAGCGTCAACCTCGACGGCGTCTTCCTGGGTACGAAGTACGGCATCGAGGCCATGAAAGAGCGCGGCGGCTCGATTATCAACATGTCCTCCGTCCTGGGCCTCGTCGGCGACGCGGGGACCGCCTCTTATTGCGCCAGCAAGGGCGGCGTTCGCCTGCTGACCAAATCCGCCGCGCTCCACTGCGCCAAGCAGGGGTACGATATCCGCGTCAACTCGGTTCACCCCGGGTACATCTGGACGCCGATGGTCGAGAACGCGATGAAGGCCCGGGGCGACGTGGAGGGCGGCCGCGCCTACCTCGAGAGCCTCCACCCGGTAGGCCGGCTGGGCGAGCCGGAAGACGTGGCCTACGGCGTGCTGTACCTCGCCTCCGACGAATCCAAATTCGTTACCGGCGCCGAGCTGGTAATAGACGGCGGCTACACCGCCCAGTAAAAACTTAAACCGAAGGTGGCAACCGATATGGCTCGAACGAGCGAAGGCGGCCCGTTCGTCAAACGCCTCGACGCCCGGGGCGAAACCCACCTCCCCCTCCTCACCGAAGGCGTCGCGAGGCGCATGCGCGCGGGGATGGTAACGCTCGGGCCGGGCGAGGAGTGCGGCCGCCACAGCACCGAGGACTACGAGGAGGTTTTGGTGGTACTCGAGGGCCGCGGCGAGGCCGAGCTGGAGGGCTACGGCGCGCTCGCGCTCGAGGCGGGGCAAGTCGCGTACATCCCGCCGGAGACGTTCCACAACGTGCACAACCGCGGCGACGGCGCCCTCCGCTACGTCTACGTCGTCGCGCCGGCGTCGTAACGAAAAACGGCCCGCGGCGGCGTCCCCCCGGGCACCCTAATTAATGCTTGACTCGAGGCCGCGAATAGCTTGCTAAGCCGGCAATATTAATATAGAATTGACCACCAATAAGTTTCCTTGCGCAGCGAATATCAAATCTTAGAAAAGGTGGGATAAAATGAAACGGCGTTACGCGTTAACGTTTATCGCGACGATTCTGGCGGCGACGACCGCGCTCGCTGGCGCGAAGCTGCTGTGGTCGTATACCGACTGCAATGGCGTCTACGCCTCCGCCGACCTGGGCGATATAAACAGCGACGGCGTACCGGACGTCGTGTGCGGCAAGTACTACTCCGACGACGGCGACGAGCTCTTCGCGCTGTCCGGCAAGAACGGGAGCAAGCTCTGGGCCGCCAACGACTGCCTGGGCCTGTGGGGCACCCACGGCCTGGATACCGTGGAAGACCTCAACGGTGACGGCATCCGCGAGGTAATTATGGGCACCCCCGGCGGCGTGAGCGAGGGACGCTCGTTCTACCTCAAGTCCGGCAAGGACGGCACCACCATCTTCACGTACTCGACGTACAGCGGCCCCAACGCCGGCTGGGTCCACTCGGTGGCCGGCACCGGCGACGTGAACAAGAACGGCAAGAAGGATTTGCTAGCCGCCGCCGGGGGCCAGACCAGCGACCCGAGCGGGACCGTCTTCTGCTTCGACGGCGGCAGCACCACGGACGCGGTTAACATCATCTGGACCTTCAGGCCGCCGCGCGACGGCGCGCAGTGCGTGACCGCGATAGCCGACGTCACCGGCGACGGCGTCGCCGACGTCGTGGCGGGCGCCGGCGGCAACAGCTACGACAACAAGGTGTACGGCCTCAACGGGACGAACGGCGCCCAGATATGGCAGTACGACACGGGCGGCAGCGTATCCGACGTCGTCGTCCTCGGCGACCTGAACGGCGACGGCTACGACGACGTGGCCGCCGGCGGGTACGCGAAAACGGTGGTGGGCCTGAGCGGCAAAGACGGCTCGCTGTTGTGGACCAACGGCGTCGGCGCCATCGTGATGGACCTCGAGCGCCTGCCGGACGTCAACGGCGACGGCAAAGACGACGTCGTCGTGGGCTCGTGGAGTTCCAACCTCCTCTGCGTCAGCGGCAAGGACGGCGCGACGCTGTGGACCAAACCGGTGGCCGCGGACGTGTGGTCCGTGGACGTGGTCGAGGACGTCGACGGCGACGAGCTGTGGGAGGCCGTGGGCGGCTCGCTGGGGAGCGGCAGCGGCGTCGCGAAGTGCTACTCCAACAAGGGCGACGAGCTCTGGACGCGCAGCTTCTCGGAGCGCATCTACGACGTCGAGCGCGTGGGCGACGTGACGGGCGACGGCGTGAGCGAGGTCTGCGTGTGCCTGCAGGATAAGGGGCACGAGGCCGCGCACGTTTGGCTCTTCGACGTCAAGGGGGATACCGGCGTCGAGGAGGGCCCGCCCCACGCGCCCGCGCCGCGTACGCCGTACGCCTTCGCGCTCGAGCAGGCGCGGCCCAACCCGTGCCGGGGCGACGCCCGCATAGCCTTCACGCTGGCGGAGGCCGGCGCCGCGACGATGGAGCTGTACGACATCTCGGGCCGCAAGGTCCGCACGTTGCTGGAGCGGCCCCTGGCCGGGGGCGAGCACGACGTGGCCGTCGGCCTCGCGGGCCTCGCGCCCGGCGTATACATCTACCGGTTGCGGGCGGGCGTCGACGCCGCGGCCAAGCGGCTGGTCGTCGCGCGGTAACGGCGCCCCGAGGCCAACCGGCCTAAGAGTATTAACGGCGGAGAGGAGCGGAAAATGAAAACGCTACTGAGGTGGGGCGTCGTCGCGTCGGTGGCGGCCGCGGCGCCCGCCTTCGGGAAGACGAAATTCGCCGGCGAGAACGTTACGATAACGGTCGCGCCGCCGCGGGTGACGGTGGAGGGTACGTATACCTTCTATAACGCCGGCGACGAGCCGGATACGCTCGAGCTGTACTATCCCTTCCCCCGCGGGCCCGGGCTGGGTAAGCCGGAGAATATATCCGTCCGCGACGCCGACGGCGGCGCCGTCCCCTTCTCCTGGAAACGTTACGACGTCGCCTTCGAGGTAACGGTACCGCCGCAAACGGAGGTGGGGGTGTCGGTCGCGTACGAGCAGCCCTGCGACGGCTGCGAGTATAAGTACATTCTCGCGAGCAATCGCGGCTGGCAGCGGCCTATCGAGAAAGCGACGTTCGCCGTCGAGGTCCCGCCGCAACTCGCCCCCGTCAAAGGTTCCTACGAACTGGAGGAGGTCCCCTCCCGCGAGGGCGTCGTCCGCTACGAGCTGCGGCGCGAGGATTTCTACCCCGACGTGGACCTGGTCCTCCACTGGGAGCGGCCCGATTTCTACTTCGGCTCGACGGCGCTGGAGGGCAACGCCGACGCGCCGGAAGACGCGCGCTAACGCGCCCCACCGCGTAGCCGAAACAATAAAAGGCGGCCTCGAAAGGCCGCCTTTCAGTACTATGACCTAAGTAACGGGCGTCACCCGAGCCGCGGCCGGTAGTCTGGTTTCTGAAAAGAGTACACGAAGCGGTCCGGCGGGTGGTACGTGCCGTTGAGGAGGGCGATGGTATCCTCGATGAATACCCGTTCCTCGTCGGTGGGGATGACGAACACCCTCGTCGCCGAGGCCGACGACGAGACGTCGACCTCCGCGCCGCGCGGCGCCCCGGCGTTCTTCTCCGCGTCGAGGACGACGCCCAGCCCCTCCAGGCCGCGCGCCGTCGACGCCCGTATCTCGGGCGAATTCTCCCCTACGCCGGCCGTAAAGACCAGCGCGTCCACCCACCCCAGCGCCGCGGCGTACGCGCCGACGTACTTCTTCAAGCGGTAGCACTCGACCTCCAGCGCCGCCTTGCAGCGGTACGGCGAACCGGCCGCGGCGGCGTCCTCGTCCTCGCTCGCGGCCTCGGCGTCCATGTGAGCGAGCACGTCTCGCCGGTCGGCGTACTTCCCCGTAAGGCCCAAGACGCCGCTCCGCCGGTTGAGTCGGCTGTAGACTTCCTGAGGCTCGAGGTTGTACTCCGCCATCACCTGGAACGGGATGGCCGGGTCGATGTCGCCGCACCGCGTGCCCATTACCAAACCTTCCAGCGGCGTGAACCCCATCGAGGTGTCCACCGATATGCCGCCCTTGACCGCGCAGACGCTGGCGCCGTTCCCTATGTGGAGGGTAATGACGTTGGCTTCCGCCGGGCTTCTATCCATAAGGGCCGCGGCGCGCCGCGAGACGTAGAGGTGGGAGGTGCCGTGGAAGCCGTAGCGGCGGACGCCCTTCTCGAGGTACCACTCGTACGGCAAGGCGTACAGGTACGCGTAATCGGGAATGGTGTAGTGGAACGCCGTATCGAAGACGGCGACGTGCGGGACGTCGGGAAGGATGGCGCGCGCCGCCTCGACGCCGGCGATGTTGGGAGGGTTATGGAGCGGCGCCAGACTTATGCAGTCGCGGAGCACGTCCACGACGCGGTCGTCCACGATAACGGAACCCGTAAGCGCTTCACCGCCGTGGACGACGCGGTGCGCCGCGGCCGAAATTTCACCCAAATCGGAGATGACCGCGCCCTCGCCCTTCGTCAACGTCGCCAGGACGAGGTCGATAGCCTCCTTATGGGTGGGGCACTCGTGCGTCCGCCGCAACGTCAAGCCCCCCCGCATCTTAACGCTGACGGCCCCGCGCCACGTCCCCGACGGCCCGCCGAGGGTTTCGTACGCCGGCGACGGCGTCAGCCGGTGTACGATAAAGGAACCGCCGATGGTAATCCTCTCGACGATGCCCCGGGCGATGGTACGTTCCTCGGCGGCGTCGAAGAACGAATACTTCAGCGACGAGCTGCCGCAGTTGATCGTCAATATTTTCATCGGGTAATAAAAAGGCGTCCGGCCGCCGAAGGCGCGCGTATCGGCCCGGCCTGCGGACCGCCACTCGAGACGCAACGGCCGGCGGTAATGCCGACTCGGCCCCTCCCCTATTAGATTATTTTATCTTTTTACGGCGAATATTACAAGTAAAACCCACGGCGGCGCGAGCCGAATCTCTCTCCGCATCCCGACGGTCGCGCGCGCCAAACAAAAGCCGCCCGCTTCCGCGGGCGGCTAGTTCCTGATAAGCCCTTTGTTATTTATACAGGGCTTTTACCTTACCGAGCGACTGCGGGGCGACGCCGCTGCTGCCCCACATAAAGTCCAGGATGTTAGACCAGAGCGTTGCCGGTTGTGTCGTGTTCAAGGACGGGAAGTAACCGCTAATAACGCTGTGCTTGTCCGCGGCAACCATGATCCCGCCCTGGCTCGGGGTTTGGGTGGTGGTCCAGCCGGTCACGGGGACAGCGGTGGTCCAAGGCATGCGCTGGCCGGCGACGCGGTAGCCCGGGTTGCCGTACGTCCAGTTAGTGATGCCGGAACAAATTGGATGCGTCGTGGCCCACGCGTAATGTGGTGCAGGCGGCGTGGTCATAGGCACACTGGTCGGGACGGAACCGCCCATCGCGGTAACGAGCATAGAACTGTTGCCGTTGTTCATAGACCAGTCGGCGTAGAAGAGGGGGCCGATTTTCTTGTTATACCAGTCCGCCATGTGCTGATATTGCGTGGCGGTTCCCGGGTAGTTGTGGGCCTCGACGATGACTATGTCCCAAGTCCCGGATACGAGCTGCGAGTCGAACGTCGGCCAGGTAGCCCCCGAGTAAGACGTAATCGTAGCCGTGGGCCACTTCGCTTTGAGCGCGGTGATGACGGCTTCCCCGTAACCGCTGAACACGTCGTACTTGACGATAATCTTCGACGGGTCCGCCGCCAACACGCTCGTCGCGACGAGCACAAATGCCACTAACAACGCTACCTTCTTCATACGGTCCTCCTCTTTAGGTTACACCGTTTCCTATGCTAATACTCGTGTAGATATTACCGAACCCCGGCCCAAAGGTCAAGCTTTTTTTCGTACTTACAACCCGGCGAAAAACCGTAATAACCCCCTATTCGGAAGACGTACGTAAACGTTGCCGCCGAAACGGAAATCCCCTATTCGCCCGGGTAAAAGTCCGTTAAAACCGCCGATTCTTGCGCCGCCAGGTCCGGCCGGCCCGTACGATAATAAAGCCGTACCAAGTTCTCCCGCGCGGCTCGAAAAGTCGGGTCCAGCGCGAGGGCGCGTCGGTAGTGGGCGGCCGCGGCCTTTAGGTCGCCGCGTTCCTCGGCGTAGGCGCCGAGGCCGTTCTGCACCTTCTCGGCGCGGGCGCCGAGCCGCTCGGCCGATTTCAAACAAAATTCGGCCCGGGCGTCGTCCCCGGCACGCGCCCTGTCGCGGCATTCGGCGACGTATTGCACGCCGAGGTACGTCGCGGTCCAGTAATCGACGTACGGCGGCGGCTCCGGCTCCACGCCGCGGCGGCGGTACAACGACCACCAGTCGCGCTCCGCGGCCCTGCCGCCGGGCGGTACCAACCGCCAAACGCGCCCCCGCCGCTCGTAGCGGTAGCCGTAATACCGCGGCGGCCCGAACGGGTAAAGCATATAGTAGTCGCGGCGCCGGTCGCGAACCAACGCCATGAAGGCGTCCACGTAAGGGCCGGCGCTCGCCCCGGCGGGCATATAGCGGTACCTATCGCCGACCAAGTCGAAGAAGTCGTGGAACTGGCGCGTCCCGGCGGCGTCGACGAAGTAAACGTCCGGCCGGGCGTAGCCCGCCGTCACGAGCGCGGCCAGGGGTCCCGTTACCGCGCTGCCTTCGTAGCTCAGGATATAGGTCGCGCGCGGCCCGACGACGCGCAGGACGTTACCGGCGGCTTCCTCGGCGTACGGGAAATCGGACCGGTCCGCAGGGCCGAACCGCGCCGGGACCGTGGCCGCCGCGACGGCGACCGACGCCAAGGCCGCGACCGCACCCGGCCAAAAACGCCGCCCCGCCATTCGCCGACACAACCACGCGACGCACGCGCCGCAGGCCAATGCCCACGCCATATAGAGGGCCATGTACCAAGTCCGCCAATTCGCGGAGTAATAATTCAGGATGAACGCGACCGCCGCCGTCGAGGCGCCGAAGAGGAGGACCGCGCCTTTTAACCGGCAGCGGAACAGCCACGCCGCGCCTAAAACGCCCGCCGTTAAGCCGAGCCAGCCGAATTGGCTGAGGAAAAGCCGCGCGGCCATTTTCGCTCGAGCCGCCACCAGCGCCGGCGTCGCGGCCAGGAGCTCGTGCCGATACGCTTTCCCGGTCACGTGATAGTAAAAATTCCTCAAGTTGTCGGGTTTGCCCCAGTCCGTCGCGACCCCCGCGGCGGACCTCAGCGGTAAGTACAGGTAGGCGGACAAAGCCAGCGCGAACGCCGCTCCCGCGAGGCTCAATACCTTCAACGACGCCATGCGCCGGCCTCCCGCCCAAAACGCGTACGCCGCGTACGCCGGCAGAAAAGCGGCCTGCTGGGGATGGACGCCGCACGCCAGGCCGTAGACGAAGGCCGCGGCGAAAAAGGGCCGGTCGTCCGGGCCGCCGCCCCAAACGAGAAGCAGCCAAACCGTAGCCGCGGTAAGGGCGAGGCTCAACGTGTAAACCTCCGCCGCCGTCGCCTGCGCCCATACCGCCGGCGCCGAACCCACCGCGAGCGCGGCGACGGCCGCGCCGGCGGCGCCGAAGCCGTGGGCGCCGTACAGCTTCAAGGCCGCGAGCACCACGAAAAAAGCGGCGGCCGCGCCCGCGACCCCGCTGAAAAAATTCACCCCGGCCGATGCGCCCACTCCCGGCAACGCCGTGAAGATATACGACGAACATAAGTACGCCGGGTACCCCGGGGCGTAACAGTTACCCAAAAGGTATACCGAGCGAACGTATATCCCGGAATCCTGCCAGTACGCGCCGCGGCAACAGCTCGAGGCGTAAAGGACGAAAAAAAGGCCCGCCGCGGCCAGGGCCAAAAAAAGCGCCGCTCGGCGCTCGAGCAACCCGACTCCGACTCCGGGCCCGCGTTTCATCTGTCGGCGTTCACTTCAGCGGCGACGACTAATAACTATGGTAGTAGTCAGAGAGCACCTTCTCGGCGGGCTTACGCTTGGGCGTCCAATTGTTGTTATCGGGGCCGCCTCCCGCGTCCGGGCTCCAGTTGTCCCAACACCAAATAAATATACCGCGAAGCCACCGCCGTCCCGGCGCCGTCATAAACAGCGCTTTGTAGCAGACCTCCTGCGCCTTGGTATCGACCTCGTCGGTCTCCGTAACGATCCCCTTCTTCCAGCACAGGGGCAGGGACCGGTAACCTACCTCCGTGAAAATGACCTCCTTGTCGGTCAGGCGGGCGCGGTAACGCCAACTCCCCATCTCGTCCAACGGCCCGGCCCACGCCTTCACCATAGTGGAGAGGCCGACGTCGTCTTTCTTCGACAACGCGAAGTACGCGTTGACGCCGACGTAGTCGACCGCGTCCCAGAAGCAAACGTCCTGGTAGACGCGCCAGTGGGCGGCGTACGTCAACGGGCCGCCGTATCGCGCTCGAGCCGAGTCGATGACGTCAAGCCACTGCTCGCGCCGGTTCTTGTCGCACCACGAATACTCGACGCCGACGCATAACATCTCCACGTCCTCGTCCGCGGCCATCTCGGCGTAGTGGTTGACGAAGCGCCGGTAAGAACTAAACCACGTGTCCGCGTTCTTGGGCTCGAAGTTCGCGCGCCACACGCCGTCGTGGCTGTCGACGTACGGCTTGAGCATTACCTTGGCGCCCTTGGCGTGGAGGTACCTTATCACCTGGCGGACGCTCTCGTCCGGGGCCGTCTTACCCTTGGCCGGACCAATTAGGGTGGAGGTGCGCGTCTGCTGATACCAAACCGGCACCAGCGCCACCCATTCGACGCCGGTGGCGAGCATGAGGTCGAGGTTTTTAGCCTGGTTGGGAAGGGCCGACAAAGGCTCCTTGCGAGGGAAGTACGTCATGCCGCGAAGAAAGGCCGGGTTCTCGGAGATAACCGGCTCGTACGGGATATCCTCGAAAGCACCCGCGACGCCGTCGCTTGCGGACGCCGCGGCGAGCGCCAAGGCCACGAGTATTTTAACTCGGCCCATAGAACGAATCCTCCGATTTTCGGATGCAATAACGACCGCCGTCGGGCTCTTTACCGCGGCGCCGCCCCGCTACCGCGAAAAATCCGGGCCCTGGGCCGGGCTACTCCCGTACCCACCCCATCGCCCGGGCGTACTTTTCGAACAGCTCGCGCTGCTCCTTGTTCATCTTCTTGGGCGTGGTAATTTTCACCTCGACGTAGTGGTCGCCGACCCGCCCGGTGCGCTCGTCGCGGATGCCTTTCTTCTTGACGCGGATCTTCTTGCCGGCCTCTATCCCCGCCGGGACCTTGACGTTGACTTTGCCCTGGGCCGTATCCACGGCTTTCTTGGCGCCCAACAGCGCATCGGCGAGGTTGAGCTCGAGTTTGCCGTAGGTATCCAGGCCGTCGCGGCGGAAGCGCGCGTCCCGCCTGACGTTGACCGTGATGTAGAGGTCGCCCCGCAGGCCGCCGGCGCCGACGTTGCCCTCGCCCTTCACGCGGATGACGCCGCCGTCTTTTATGCCCGCCGGTATCCGCACCTTCAACGGCCTCTTCGCCCGGCGGACGCCGGCGCCTTTGCACTCCGGGCAAGGCTTCTCCACCACCGTCCCCTTGCCGGCGCACGTCGGGCACGCGCGCGTCACGCCGAACTGGCCCAGGCCGACGGTCACGGTGCCCCGCCCCTCGCACTGGGGACAGGTCTTCGGCTGCGTCCCCGGCGCGGCGCCGGTTCCGGCGCAGGTCATACAGGGCTCGTCGCGGGCCAGGTTTATCTTCGCCGTCCCGCCCTTCACCGCCGTCGAGAACGGGACCTCGACCGTCATCTCGACGTCGCGGCCCGCCGCCGGTTCGGCCTGCGGCGCGCCGGCCTCCCCCCGCCGGAAGATCTGGTCGAAGAGCCCCCCCAAACCGCCCAGGTCGCCGATGTCGAATTGGAACGTCTGGCCGGCCCCCGGCTGAGAGTATCGCGAGAAATCAAACCCGCCCGGGCCCGGGCCGCCGGCCCCCGCGAAGGCGCCGTACTTGCGCAGCATGTCGTACTCTTGGCGCTTCTTGGGGTCCGAGAGCGTCTGGTATGCCTCGTTAACTTCCTTGAATTTCTCGTCGGCGCCGGCGTCGGCGTTCCGGTCGGGATGGTACTTCATCGCCAGGCTCCGGTACGCCTTCTTTATCTCGTCCTCCGAGGCGTCCTCCGAAACGCCGAGCACCGCGTAGAAATCCTTATTGGCCGGCATATCGCGTTTGAACCGGGCCTAAGCCCCGGCGCCGCCCCCTTCCGGTCCTTCCGGCGGCGCGCCCGGCCGGCCTCGAGCCGAATCGCCGGCGACGCAAACCTCCACCTTAGCCGGCTTGAGCAGCACCCCCTGGAATTTATAGCCGGGACTCACGACCCGGGCGATCACGTCCGGCGGCAGCTCCGGGTCGCACGTTACCGATACCGCCTCGTGGACCTCGGGGTCGAAGGGGTCGCCGCGGCCGGCGGGTATGGCCTCCAGGCCTTCGGCGCGCAGAACGTCGTACATCGTACGGTCGAGCATGCGGATGGAGTCCACGTGGTGCTGCGGGACCGCCTCGTCGGCGTCCGCGGCGTCGATGGCCCGCGTCAGGTCGTCGAGCACGGGCAGCAGCTTCTCGACGACGCCGCGCGCCGCGGCGGCGCAGGACCGTTCGTAGTCCCGGGCCAACCTCTTACGCGTATTGTCGAGGTCCGCGGCCCGGCGGAGCAACTCGTCCTTCGCCGCCGCCGCGGCCTCTTCGGCCGCGGCCAGCTTCTCCCGCAACTCGACTACGCGGCCTTTCAAGGTTTCGACGTCGGCCGCATCCTCCAACGGGATTTCCACTTTTCTCTTCTTCTTGTCCATAGGCGACCCGGCTCGAGCGTGCTGCGTTGCGCCTCGTGAACTCATTATATATAATTTCCGCGGCGCCGTCAAACGACGACCGCCGGTTTTTTAACTTTAATCCGAAGGCGTTTTTTGATAATATCCGGCAAACTCGAAGCGCTCGGTAACGGAGATGGCGATACAATTCTACAACACGCTGACGCGACGGCTCGAAACTTTCGAGCCGCTGGAGGCCGGGAAGGTCGGCATTTATACCTGCGGCCCCACGGTCTACGAACGCGCCCACGTCGGGAACTTCCGGACCTTCACGTTCGAGGACCTGCTGCGGCGGTTTCTACGCTGGAAGGGCTTCGACGTCGTCCAGGTTATGAACCTAACGGACGTCGACGACAAAACCATTCGCGGCTCCCGCGAGGCCGGCGTCAGCCTGGCCGAATACACCGAGCCGTATATCATAGCGTTCTTCGAGGACGTCGACGCCCTCCGCATCCAACGGGCCGAGCACTACCCCCGGGCGACGGAGCACGTCGCGGATATGATCGAGCTCGTCCAAAGGCTCGAGGCCGCCGGCCACACGTACGTCTCGGAGGGCGCCGTCTACTACCGGATATCCACGTTCCCCTCCTACGGCAAGCTCTCCGGGATGGACATAGCGTCGCTTCAACCCGGGGCGCGCGTCGACGTCGACGAGTACGCCAAAGAGGAGGCGCGCGACTTCGCGCTGTGGAAACCGGTCGACGAGGGGGACGCCGGCTGGGACTCGCCCTGGGGCCGGGGCCGCCCCGGGTGGCACGTCGAGTGCTCGGCCATGTCCATGAAATACCTGGGCGAGACGTTCGACATCCACACCGGCGGCGTGGACAATATCTTTCCGCACCACGAGAACGAAATAGCGCAGAGCGAGGGCGCCACCGGCAAGCCGTTCGCGCGTTACTGGCTCCACGCCGAACACCTCATCATCGACGGCCGGTCCATGTCGAAGTCGCTGGGCAACTTCTTCACGCTCCCGGACCTGCTCGCCAAAGGGTACGACCCGTTGGCCATCCGCTACCTGCTGCTCGCCACCCATTACCGCAGGCAAATGAACCTGACGCTCGAGGTCCTCGACGCCGCGGCCGCGGCCGTCACCCGCCTTACCGACTTCTACCACCGGGTATCGGAATACGAAGGCGCCGGCGGGAAGGACCTGGCGGAGGAAGTGGGCGAGGCCGAGGGCGCGTTCGCATCCTCGCTCGAGCAAGACCTGGGCATCGCGGAAGCGCTGGCCGCGGTCTTCGACCTGGTCACGGCGGCCAACCGGGCCATGGACCGCGGCGAGCTCTCGGCCACCGGCCGCGCGAAACTCCTCGCCGCGTTGGATTCCTTCGACCGGGTCCTGGACGTTTTCCACGCCACGCCGGTAGCGCTCGACGAAGAAATCGAAAAGTTAATAGCCGAGCGCGAAGAAGCCCGACGCGCGAAAGATTACGCCCGGGCGGACGCGTTGCGAGAAAAACTCTCCGCGCTGGGTATAACGTTGGAAGATACGCCGGAGGGCGTACGGTGGAAGAGGCGGTTCGGCAAGGCCGCCGGGGGGAAAAACCCGAAGCCGGCTAAGCGTTGATTTAAAAACCCTTTTCGGCGCGACGGTAAAAATTGAGCGAAAGCTTATTTTTTCCTTGACAACTAATACCCTAGGATGTTACAAATTAGTTTAGTATTCCCGGTGCACTCGGCCGGGGGAGGTTTTCCCTGAATGGTGTTAGCCGAGCGGCTAACAGAAAATATATAGGAGGTTTTGTCCATGAAGAAGTTCGCTTTAGTAATAAGCTTGGTAGCTTGCGTCGCCGTCGGCGCTCAGGCGGCGGACGTAATCGTTGAGCGAGCCGAGGGAAACCGGTCCATACCGGAAGCGACCGGCCTCGACAATACCGTTGAGCTGAAATGGGATACGGGCTTCGCTCATTGGTTTCTGGTATGGATCACCGCATCCGGCATCTTCGTCGGCAACGATTTCGACGTATCCACCGTTAAGACCTACGGCGGCCTTAAGACGATGCGGGTCGCACTGTGGGATTGGCCGAACACCGGATGGGAGGGTGGCCGCATAGCCGTCTTCTCGTACGCCGGCGGCGTTCCGGGCTCGATTATGTGGCCCACCAACGGCACGCCCAAATTCGTCATGCCCACCGGCGCCACCAGCGGCTTTAAAGACTTCGACGTCACCTACGTGCTCCAAGGCACCAAGAAGTTTACGGCGGCCTGGGAGCAATTCTACAATTATCCCAACGCCGACTCGTTCGGGACCGACTACAACCCCACCTTTTCGGGCCACTCGTGGATGTACACCGGGGGAAGCTGGTCCCTGTTCTATTCAGAAAACATCGCGCCGTATCGTAACGTCATGATCCGCATGATAGTCGACAACGAGCAGAACGAAGCCGTCTCGCCGTCGAGTATCGGCCGCGTAAAGGCGCTCTACTACTAACCGGAAGTTTCAGCGCGTCATCCAAGGGAGCCTATCCGGCTCCCTTTTCTTGCGGCCGCTTTTACGATTGACACCCCGGCCCCCGGCCGGTATAATGAACCGTGGCCAAGCTACAAAGAACCGTCGCGATTGCGGCCGCGGCCCTTACCGCGGTCGTAACCGGTGCCGCGGACCATATAGTGGAGCGCGCCCCCGCGGACCCTGCGATAGTCGCGCCCCGGGGGTGCGACGGCGCGCGCGAGTTGAAATGGGATTCGGGCCAGCCGTCCTGGCTCATCGCCTGGCGCAGCGGCGCCGGCACCTGGGTCGGCAACGACTTCGACATCTCCACCGTCAAGACGTATCCCTACGTACGCAAAGTCCGCCTATACTCCACCCCCACCTGGCCCAACGGCTCCTGGGATGGGTTCTACCTCGCCGTTTACTCGTTCGCCGGCGGCGTCCCGGGCTCGATGATGTGGCCCGCCGGAGGCCGGGGCAAGTACGTCCGAGGTTCGACGCCGTCGTACGGCTGGCAGGAATTCAACGTCAATTGGGCCCTGCCCGCGGGCGTCAGGAAGCTCGTCGCCGCCGTGGAACAATTTTACGATTACCCCAAATGCGACCCGCACATAGTCGACGATAACCAGATCTTCCGCAAACACTCCTGGACCTACTACCAAGGCAACTGGCATCTCTTGACGAACAAAACCGGCTATTACAACCTGATGCTGCGCGTCGTCGTGGACGACGAACACAATCCCGGCGTCGAACCCGTCGCCCTGGGGCGCGTAAAAGCTTTATACTATTGACGCGGACGTCTGCGGGCGCGTTGAAGGGAGCTGGTAGGCCCCCTTTTTTCCGGGGTCGCGACGTATCGGTTTGGCACCTCCAAACGCCATCCCCGTAATAAACGCGTGAAAGGTAAAAGTTACAAAATAAGGGAGGTTCCGCGGTGAGGATAATAATGGCTTTTACGACAAGCTTTATTTTAGCGACCGCCGC